>JABDLQ010000304.1 GCA_013002925.1 Gammaproteobacteria bacterium
CCGAGGCACTCATTACCGAGTACCGGGATATTTGCAAGCGCGCTGATGCTGCAACAGTCAAGATCATAGGCAAGTTACCGCGACTGCCTTATGGTGTCGAAGCTGTTCCCGATTACATTGCCAAATCACAAACAACAGCCTATTACCAAAGGGGCTCGCAGGAAGCAGGTCGCGCAGGTACCTTTTTTGCCAACACCTATGACTTAAAGACCCGACCGCGTTGGGAGATGGAGGCTTTGTCACTGCACGAGGCCGTGCCCGGACATCATTTGCAACTGGCGCTGCAATCAGAAATCGATATGCCCTGGTTTCGCCGCTTCGGTGGTGAAACCGCATTTGTTGAAGGTTGGGGCCTCTATTCAGAAAGTCTCGGCGAAGAGATGGGCTTTTATAAAGACCCCTATTCAAAGTTCGGGCAGTTGACCTATGAAATGTGGCGTGCTGTTCGACTGGTGGTCGACACTGGCATGCATTCGATGGGCTGGAGCAGGGATGAGGCGATCAAATTTTTCAAGGACAATGCCGGTAAAACTGAACACGATATCGTAGTAGAAATTGATCGTTACATCGTTTGGCCGGGTCAGGCGCTGGCCTACAAGATTGGTGAACTAAAAATCAAAGAGCTGCGGGCAAGAGCAGAGGCCGCACTGGGCAAAAACTTTGAAGTACGCAGTTTTCACGATGCCGTGCTGGCTAACGGTTCTTTGCCACTGAAGATACTGGAAGCGCATATTGATGAGTGGATAGAAAAACAGGGGATGAAGTGATGGTCACTGGTGTTTGTCATGCCATCAAAACGTTAATCGCACGAGTATTCGTGGCAGCTACAGTCTATTTGCTGACGCTGAGCATGGTTAATGCGGACGGTGGGTTTGTGTCCCTGCAGTTGGGCCAGGGGGATATCGATATAGATCGCACGGCATTGTTACCGTTTACACCGACCGGCACGTCCGATGACAATGCCATCGCATTCGTTGCTTCGGGCGGCTATCAGTTTTCATCCGGGATCTACATTGATCTGGCGTTTACGAGCCTCGATACTGTGACAATTTTTGGCCTTAACGACGTTTTTTCGTTGTCCACAACAAAGCTCGGTGTAGGTTACAAACTCAAAACGAACGAGTCATTCAGCTTTATTGGAAAGATCGGCATCTCATTTTGGGATCTGGACTTGCGTGAAGGCTTTGCATTTAATCCTGGTCCCGAAGAGGGCGGGGGCTTTGATGGCACAGACCCCTTCTTTGAATTTGGTGGTGAGTTTAAGGTCAGCAAACGGGTTGGCCTGATACTGACCCATTCCCGTGAGTCCTACGACATCGGTGGCTCAACCGCGACGCGATTTGGTGTCGAATACTTTTTTGGATCGGATTAGCTAAGCTCAAGATGGAGATTGCTCATTCAGCGTCGCAGCTGTGCAACGTCACCTCGCTATAATCCGCGTGTGCCTGTATATGAAACTTCTTGAACAGGAATCGGGCTTTTTCTTCAAACTCCCAACGTAGTGGCAACAGTACGTCATTGTCTTCATCAAGTTCAAAAGTGATCCGTTGCGGGTCATCAGCGGATTCCAGTTCATAAAGACCTTCCGCATTACGTGTCATGCGTTCGCAACTGAAGGTTGATTCCACCACCATGTCACCCTGACCATCTATTTCGATCCGCTTGTCCAAGACCTCTTGCTCTATTACATCGACCGTAATCTCGCCGGCAACATTGTGAACACGTGCCAATTCGGTACGCACGGGCTTATTGTTTAGAGTTATTGCGATAGCCCGTTGAGTGCTGAAGCAACCGTTTACCAGTGCTGAGTGAGCGCGTTCCAGAGTTTTGCAATCGATAGCAAGGTTTGGTCCAGCGCCAATAGTTTCTCTTGTCGTTGAAAGATCTTCAGCACCCGCAGGAACAACGGCCACATTGAGGGCCAATAGCAAAGGCATACTGCTGAGCGTTAATTTAGTCATTCTTAAAATTGACGATGCGGCTCAACGTTGGCCTGACAGACTGGCATCACGGATAGCCTTAAACTCACTGCTGCTGTTCCACTCAGGCCAGGTATCACTATCGGCAAGTTCCCTACCGACCTGGTAATAAAGCAGCATATCTTCCATGGCGCCAGCCAGATCCCAGTCATCGCGATATTCGTCACTGACCTTGTGATAGCGGTTTGCCACCCAGTCCTCGGCTAAAGCAGTGCCGCGCGCCACGCCGCCGACGCGGAAATCAACACCACCTTTTGCATACAGCACCGGGACGCCTTGCTTGGACAGATTAAAGTGATCGGAGCGGTAGAAAAATCCTTTCTCGGGTGTAGGTTCGGGAACGATGAAACGGTCCTGCAGTTTTGCGGCCCGCGCCAGATAGGCCTCGAGCTCTGAGCTCCCATAGCCGATGGCTGCAACATCACGTGTTCGTCCGAGTACGTTAACACCGTCCATATTGATTCCCGCCACCGTTTGCGCCAATGGATAAACCGGGTTAGTACCGTAATGACGTGAGCCAAGCAGACCGGATTCTTCGGCTGTGACTGCCATAAACAGAATAGAACGACGCGGCGGCCCGGCGCTGACAAAAGCCTCGGCAATCTCCATCAGTGCAGCAGTACCGGTGGCGTTGTCTACAGCGCCGTTAAAAATCTGGTCACCCTCGAGAGT
>JABDLQ010000378.1 GCA_013002925.1 Gammaproteobacteria bacterium
GGCGATGACTGAGCAGCATGACTACATTGTTGTCGGAGCAGGGCACAACGGTCTGACCTGCGCAGCATATCTGGCGCGGCAGGGGCACGACGTGCTGGTGCTTGAGGCGGCAGACACGGTCGGTGGAATGGCGGCAACGCGTGAGATAGCTGACGGTTACCGGGTGTCAGACGTCGCGCAGTACGTCTACCAGCTGCAGCCGCAAATTATCAAAGACCTCGACCTGGAGCGCCATGGTCTGCACTTTGCTGCCGATGATCTGGCCACGATCGGTCTGGGTGAAGAAGGGCATCACATACGCATCCGCCGTGCCAGTTTAACTCGCAACGTTGGACAGCGCGACAAAAACAGCCTGCACGTATTTCATCAGCTGATGAAAAAATTTGCGCAGCTGATGCAAACCTATAACAACAAGACACCGCCGCTGCTGGCACACGGTACGGCGAAAGACAAAATGACTCTGGCGCGTCTCGGTCTGGATATTCGGCGCCTGGGCCGTGATGATATGCGTGATTTCCTGCGCATCATCGGGATCAATATTTATGACCTGCTCAACGAGTATTTTGACAACGAGCAGGTCAAGGGCGTGCTTGCATTCGACGCCGTGCTTGGCACTCATCTGGGTGCACGCTCGCCAAATTCGGTGTTGACCTATCTGCACAGACTGAGTGGTTTGGGTGCCGGGCAACGTGGTGCCATCGCACAACCGCGCAGTGGGCTGGGCAGTGTCGGTCAGGCGTTTGCCAGGGCGGCGCAATCGGCCGGGGCTAAAATTCGCACTGGCGCACCGGTCAAACGCATCCTGGTGGATGGCGATCAGGTGTGTGGAGTGGAACTGGCCAGCGGTGAAATCATTGGTGCATCGCGGGTCATGTCTAACGCGGACCCCAAAACCACCGTGATGGAGCTGGCAGGCGCACGCTATTTTGAAACCGGGTTTATACGCCGCATCAACAACCTGCGCATGCGTGGCAATGCCGCGCGTTTGCATCTGGCACTTGACGGCTTACCGGCGTTTACCGGTCTTGAAGCAGAGGATCACCGGGAGCGCCTGGTGATTGCACCGGACATGGACTACGTCGAGCGGGCATTTAACCCGGCGAAATATCGCGAATGGTCTACGGCGCCGGTTATGGAGATCAGTATCCCGAGCATCGCTGATGACACGCTGGCGCCGGCGGGCGGTCATGTGCTCAGTGCGACCGTGCAGTATGCGCCGTTCCACCTCAAGGGTGGCTGGACAGAAGAGGCGACGGAAGCTTTCAAAAAACTGGTTATCAAAAAAATCGCCCGATACGCGCCGGGAATACACGAACAGATTGTGCACGCGGAGCTTGTCAGCCCGGCTGCGCTGGAAACACGCTACCGGGTGCAGGGAGGCCATTGGCATCACGGCGAGTTGGCACTTGATCAGTTTCTGTTTGTGCGCCCCGTGGTTGGCGCGTCGCAGTATGCGCTGCCGCTCAATGGTTTGTATTTGTGTGGTGCCGGCGCGCACCCGGGTGGTGGAATCAGTGGCGCGGCAGGACGCAATGCGGCGCTGGCGGCCATGGCTGTAGCTATCGAGGAACGACCGGCATGACGAACGCGGTATCTGAAGTCAGTATCGCTGCGGCGACAACTCATTTTCATGAGCGCACTGCGGCGGCTAACTTGCGCAACGAATGGCATCAGTGGAAAGGCTATACGACCAGTGATTGCTATTACGATGCCGAACTCGAGTATTTTGCGATACGTAATTCCACCGGCGTCTTCGACCTGTGTCCAATGAACAAGTACTGCATCAGCGGGCCTGATGCCGCAGACTATCTCAATCGCCTCGTGACCCGGGATGTCAGCGGCCTGCGGCCGGGTCGCGTAACCTATGTGGCCTGGTGCAACGACGCCGGCAAGCTGCTTGACGACGGCACGCTGTTTCATCTGCATGATGGCGTGTACCGTTTGTGTGCTTACGAACATCACCTGGCCTGGCTGACAGCCGCTGCCATTGGTTTCGATGTCAATGTCCGGGAAGAAACATCTGATGTCGCGGCACTTGCCGTGCAGGGACCCACATCGTGTGCCATTCTTCGAGACATGGGCCTCGACGACATCGATACGCTCACACCGTTTGGCGTACGTCATTACCCGTTTGGTGACAGTGAACTGGCGGTATCGCGCACCGGATTCACCGGTGACCTGGGTTATGAGTTATGGGTCGATCCGCATCTTGCCATCCCTTTGTGGGACACCCTGTTTGAAGCGGGTCGCCTGCGCGGTATTCGCCCGATCGGTGGCGATGCACTTGACATGGCGCGCATCGAAGCCGGTTTTCTGCAAGCTGGAGTGGATTTTCTCAATGCCACGCACCTGGTGCGACCAGGCCGGGCGCGTTCACCATTTGAACTGGGGCTCGGCTGGCTTGTGGATTTCGACAAACCGGTATTCAACGGCCGACGCGCCCTGCTTGAAGAGCAACGCCGCGGTCCGGTCTGGCAAATGGTGAAACTTGATATCGAGGGCAATAAGCCGGCCCACCATTCGTACATCTATGCCGGCCGCAAAAAGCAGGTTGGCTTTGTCACCTCGGCAATGTGGTCACCGGTGTGCAAAGCCAACATTGCATTGGCATCGGTTAAGGCCCCCTACGGTAAACCTGGCGACGATTTTTATGCAGAAATTTATTACCAGCGCGAAATGCACTGGTCGCGGGTCATGGCAAAGTGCGAAGTGGTAACCAAACCGTTCTGGGATCC
>JABDLQ010000403.1 GCA_013002925.1 Gammaproteobacteria bacterium
GCTGCGAATATTCTATGATGAGCCCTGTGGGTTTTGTCGAAAAATATGCTTCCTGTTTCGCACGTTTATGATGTTAGGAGATGCCCGTATTGCCGCGGCTCAATCGAACGACGCTGTTTTGAAGCAACTGCGCAAATATGACAGTTGGGTAGTGTATGACCATAACGATCAACAATACGTGCGCTGGCGTGCCGTACTGTTGGTCATGCAACATTCACCGCTACTGTGGCCATTTGGGTACGTCCTGGTCATGCTTGGAATGGGCAAGTGGGGAGACCCGTTATATCGGCTGATTGGTGCCTCGCGCACGTTTTTCAGCTCACTGACGTCAATCGTCATTCCCTATCGCAAGTTGCGCTACTCGATGAACGCTGCCGACTACACGATGGCGATTGTATGGCTTTTGGTGTTTACCACCACACTCATTTTTTCCAATACGCCTTACAGCAGCAATGCGCTCAGCCTGATAAGGGGGTATCTGGGACTGCTTTGAGCGGTGTGAAAGCCGCGATGTTTTGTTTGACCCCGGTCTGATGCCAGGGTTAATCGTGTTTGTGAACGAGCGATTTGCGGCAATGCTTACCTGGGCCTCGCGCAAATATCTTTTATATATCAACGGGTTTGACACCTTGCGCACCCCGGACTGCGTGGTTCTCCCGCGCTGACAGCAGCCCACATCCGAAAGGCGTATACTGATTGGGAGGCTAAACCCATGAAGTTTCTTTGCATCGTTATCCTTATTATCGCCGCTCTACCCTGTGCGTCGTGGGCCAACGACAGCTCAACAGCAATCAAAACAGCTATCATGAAAGATCCTGAGTTAAAAGCAGGCGAAATGGCGTTACGCGCCGGCAACCTCGAGCTTGCGATTGAGAATTTCCTGGCCGGGCTTCCCACCGCGTCCTCACGGCGCAGCGAATCTGCTGCGTTGAACAACCTGTGTGCTGCCTACGGTTCTTTGGGGCAGTTTGAAGCAGCGTTGCACTATTGCGAGCGCGCATTGCTCCTCAGGCCAAACAACTGGCGAGCTCATCAAAATCGGGCGCGCTCGCTGATTGGAATTGGCGAACTGGATGCGGCGATCGAGTCGGCAAACCGCGGCCTTGAAATTGCTCCCAATGCGGCGCCTCTCCACGAAATACTGGCGCTTGCCCAGAGCTTTAAGCGCAAACCCCGCGTGATTATCGATACTTTTGATGTCAATACCCAAGACTGACCACACGACAACAGCATCAGAGTTTGTGCAATTGTCGCTATAGCATCTATGAAAAACGGATTTTCGGGTCCGCGCGGCCCATCCGGCAGACTTGCAGGCTGGAAACACCGAGAAACCCCCAAATAAAACAGCAGCGCCACGATGCCTTATGATGCCCTGCACACGAGCGTATCGATACCGCTGTGCACGTACAGTCTCTGGAAGCCCGGGCGGCTGTATGCAACATTATGGCTCGCAGATCCAGAAGATCTCCGGGGTCAGGATTTAGCCTGATCACCGCCTGATGCAGTCTTATGACGCTCCGGGTTTTCAACGCATTCCAGCCGCTGCCGGGCCAATATCCCCATCTGAAACAGCCACCTTGCAGCCAGGAACCACCACTGTCGATATGCAGAACTGGGAATCAGTTCATACCCCGTACCGGGCGGCACGTTATAATGCGCCTGCGTGTCGCCTTGCCCATAACCGATGTTGAATCAGCAAGATGCGATATCTGCTCTGGGTACGTACCGAGTCTCGGGCTTGGACGGCGGTGCAAGCATGTGGACGAGGAATGATTTATGACAGTATTAGCAGGGGTCTATTCAAGGTCAGCGAAGACACGCTTAACCCCGGATCTCTCCCCGGCAATTTTGCAGGCGATTGGTCAGCATGAAGGCAACCATGTCGAGAAGTGGAGTAATGCACGGTATTTTATTGCCAGGCTGGACATCGGTGCCTACGAAGTTGCTGCAACAGCACAGTCCGACGGCGCCCTGACTGCCATTGTCGGTGACCCGGTTCTCAGTCAAAATTCCAGCCGGCAGTTTGCCAATCGCGGACTGGATGCGCAGCATATCCACAGACAATTGCTGCAAGATGACTTTGGGACCTTACGCAATGCAAATGGCACGTTTGCGGGTGTCCACGTTTCGGAACATCGTGATGAACTGTGCCTTTTCACAGATCGGGTCGGAGTCCGACAACTCTTCGTCGCCGAAGCGGGGGAGCTGATATTTTTTGCCAGTCGCCTCGAAACGCTGCGTGATCTTGAATGTATTCCCAAACAACTTGATGTCCGTAGTCTGATCGAAGAGTCAACATTACACTTTTCGATGGACCGTCGAACCCCTTTTAAGGGCGTCTCTCTTCTTCAGGCGGGTGAATTCCTCAGAATTCGCGACCATTCTGTTGAACCGCAATATTACTGGTCATGGAAAAGCGTCGAGCCAGTTGATGTCCCACTGGATACACAACTTGCCGAATTGCATGCCCGGTTCTCCGCGGCGATTCGCATGCGCATGACCGATGACAGGCAATATAGCTTTCTCAGTGGCGGTATGGACTCCCGCTGTATCGTCGGTGGACTGGTTCAGTG
>JABDLQ010000420.1 GCA_013002925.1 Gammaproteobacteria bacterium
CCATGTTGTTGCCGACGCCCGTAATAATCGCGTTTTTGACGATTCCGTGTTTGCTCTGCATGTAAGCGCCATAGGTCAGAATGAGCCCCCACCCGGCGCCAGTGTCCCAGGCGTTCTGCGTGAGCGCTTCAAGCCAGATTCGAGGATTGGTCAGTGTCTTCCAGTCTGGAGTAAATAGAAATGCTACGCCTTCCAGAGCCCCATCGAGCGTTAATGCACGCACCAGTGAGATCAGCACGATAAGCAGCAAGGTGGGAATGAGCACCATGTTAACGCGTTCAATGGAGCGCACGCCTTTCCACACCGCCAGTGCACCAAGTCCCATTGCGGCGGCATGAAACAACACCGGAAAGCCACCGGACTGAAAGCTTGCCCACGTGTTTGTTGCCGATGCCACATCCAATGGTAACCCACCGGTCAGCATCCTGAGCGTGTAGTACAAACACCATCCGGCAACGACCGAGTAGTAAAACATTATAGCGGTTGCAACAAAGCCGACAAAACCACCCATCCAGGCAACCCTTGGTCCGGCGATTTTTGCAAACGTGCCCACCACGCCCATGCGGCCTTTTCGGCCGAGAGCATATTCGGCAATGATTAACGGCAGACTCCACACAACGAGAAAAATTAACCACGCGAATAAAAATGCACCGGCACCGTCGTCGCCGCTGTTTTGCGCGGCGATGCGAGGAAAGCGCCAGATGTTACCCGTGCCAACCGCGATACCGAGCACGCTGAGAAGCAAAGCCCAGCGGGAGGAAAAGCGATGGTGTTTCATTGATTATTCTCCCGGGACGTAATCGGGTGCATAACCCGGTAACTAACCATAGGCTTTTTACCGACATCACGCCAGCGGTGAATTTGCAGTGGCTACCAGTATATTACAGCGGGCTTGTGTTTGTTGAGGAGTGTACTCAAGTGATTTATTACAGGTTCTTATAGTTGTTCTGCTGACGTTAACATTAACTTGTAATCCGGCAGACAAGCCGGCGTACAATACTGCAGCTTGGCGCGCAAGCGATCAGGCGGTGTGATTTTGGCGTCGCGCTAACTTCTGCCTGCATGCCGTCAGATGCAGGCAATCTGCGTGCAGTTGACAACCCGGGCGCCGCGGTTGCTGACACCGGCTAATAGAAATACCCGATCAGATAAATTCCAAGCAAGATCACCACCCAAAGAACCATGCTGCCCGTCGCCCATGTGCGGGCCAGTATCCCCTGGGGTCCGTGATACAGAAACAATGTGTCAAGCATTCTTTTCAGATACCCTTGCAACACAATACGTTTTTGTTCGAACCAGTGACTGGGTGCAAGCATGTTGGTCAGGTAGTGGATAGGTCGCGGTCCGAGCCGACGATAGCACCAGTCCCAGTCGAGGGTGACTGTGAGTGTACGTTTCATGTAGGGCAACATGATGAAAAAAGCCAGGCCCGAAAATAACAGCAGCTGCAGCATCCCGACAACGTGAGTATAGGTATACGGCACATATTCGACCGGGTATGGCAAATGAACATACAGCACGGTTGGCCATACACCGATGGCCAGGCAGAGAAACGCAAACAGGATCATTGCGATTCGCATATTGATCGGCGGATCGGGTGGACGCAGACCGGAATCTTTTTGAAAAAAGACAAACCACGGAAACTTGATGCCGGCATGCAGGAAAACACCAGCTGAAGCTGCTGCCAATAGAAACCACACCGTTGCCATGTGTTCATGTAATGCTGCAGCGGAAATCATTGACTTGCTGATGAATCCCGAGGTGAGTGGAAAGGCAGAAATTGACAAGGCACCAATGATGCCGCAAACCGTTGTCAGCGGCATGGTGCGAAACAATCCACCAAGGTCGGTACATTTTCGTTTGCCGGTCATATACAAAACCGACCCGGCCGACATCAGCAACAGCGCCTTGTAGATGATGTGCGCAAATGCGTGCGATGCAGTACCGTTGAGCGCCATGTCGGTGCCGATCCCAATGCCACAGACCATAAAACCAACCTGATTGACAATGCTGTAAGCGAGGATGCGACGCATATCATTTTCGAGCAAGGCGTAAATGATCCCGTAAAAAATCATGTAGATGCCAACAAAAACAAGAATTTCCGCGCCTGGAAAACCGCGCATCAAAACATAGACAGCGGTCTTGGTGGTAAAGGCAGATAAAAAGACCATGCCACCTGGTGAAGATTCGGGATAGGCATCCGGCAGCCACGCCGACAACGGCGGGGCGCCCGCGTTTATCAGAAAACCGGCGAGAATGAGCCAGTGTGCTGCACTGTCCAGCGACATGGCAGAAAAGCTTATGGAGCCAGTGTCGGCAACATGGCCAACGACACCAATCAGTAACAACATGCCGCCCAGCAGGTGAATTACCAGATAGCGCAAACCCGACTGGTAAGACTGGTCAGTCATGCCGCTCCACACCAGCAGGGTCGAAGCCAGTGCCAGGATTTCCCAAAAGACCACCAGGGTAAGTAAGTCGCCGGCGAAGGTGATGCTGATCGCGCTGCCTGCACTGAGAAGCGCAGCGACGAGTTCGATAGTGCGGGCATGATTAAGTGCAAAGACGCTGCCGGCAAGTGCAACAATGGCAAAAATCGTCGCAAACAAGCGGCTCAATCTATCACCGGAAACAAGCACCAGTTGATAATCGAGAAACGGTGCCTGTAGCGACACGCCGTTTGGAATTTGCCAAATAAGCGCCACGGCGAGAACGGGCAAACCCAGTACCAATACAGTGCGTGCGGTGCGGCCAAACAGCGGCAGCAACAGCGCGCCAACCATGAGCAACAGGCCTGGCGGCAAGGCGCTAACTCCGGTCATAGTAGTCTTCCTTGCGACACGCCAGTCGCCCGAACAATTTGGCGATCACCACCATCGCAACACAGCTTACAAAACCAAACCACGCGTTAAAGGCAACACTGCCGTCAATACCGAAAACGGCATGTTCATCGGCGAACAGTCCCGCTACGACGGTCAGAGACAGAACCACAATAAAAATGAACCACAGCACGCGGATCGTTTTTCGACGCACAAGCCAATGTTGTTTCATCTGGATCCTCCCACCAGCTGTGATGCAAGCGCCATGGGCAGATCCGACAAAAAGAACAACGCCACCGTGCCCACTGCAGTGATGCCCAGTGCCAGCAGAATCATCATCGGGGCCTCCTTGACCTCATTAATGTCGACGCGATCAGGCGCGTCCGGTGGTGCATGAAAGAAGGCGATATAAACCACCGGTAGAAAATAAGCGGCATTCAGTAAGGTACTGACGCTGATTGCAATGACGGCAACCCATTGCGACACCTCTATGGCGCCCAGTAACATATACCATTTACTGATAAAGCCAGCTGCCGGTGGCAAACCGATCATTGACAGCGCACCGATGGTAAAGGCGGCCATAGTCCAGGGCATGCGCCGTCCAATGCCGGTCATTTCGCTGACGCGCGTTTTTTGCGTCGTTACCAGGATGGCACCGGCACAGAAGAACAGAGTGATCTTGGCAAAGGCATGCATCACGATATGCACGCTGCCACCAATAATTCCCAGCGGTGAAACCATCAGTGCGCAGAGCACAATGTAAGACAATTGACTGATAGTCGACCAGGCCAGGCGCAACTTGAGATTATCCTGGCGTAACGCAAATAGTGCTGCCAACACTATCGTTGCGGCAGCAACGTACATCAGCCACTGGGTCGCCGGGATCTGCCCGAGAAAATCGATACCAAAAATGTAGATGGACACCTTGAGCAGCGTGAAAACGCCGGCTTTTACCACCGCGACCGCATGCAGCAGAGCGCTCACCGGGGTAGGGGCGACCATTGCCGCGGGTAGCCATAGATGAAACGGCATGACAGCAGTCTTGCCGATGCCAAAGACAAAGAGCACCAACAAAACGCTGGCAATTCCAGGTGTTACCGTTCCCTCAAGTATGCCACCGGCACGAAAATCGAGGGTGCCGGTCAGCGACCAGGTCCAGATCAGTGCCAGCAATAACAGTATGACGGACGTGCCGATCAGGTGCCCAAGATACATGCGACCGGCCCTGCGGGCAGCGGTGTTGCCGGCGTGAGTTACCAGCGGGTAAGTCGAAAGCGTGAGCAGTTCATAGAATATAAACAAAGTGAACAGGTTGCCGGCAAACGCAATGCCCATCACACTGCCAAGTGCAATGGCAAAGTAACAGTAAAAAGAGGTCTGACGCTTTTCATGGTGATGGCGCATGTAGCCGATGGAATAGACTGTGGTCACGAACCACAAAAAGCTTGCCAGCAGGGCAAACATCAGGCCCAGTGGTTCTACTGCAAAGCCAATTTTTATTCCCGGTACGGGAGACACGAGATCGATAGCCGGCAGTGAGCCCTGGCGGACATCATCAAGCAGCGAAAAGACCATCAGGAACAGGCACCCTGATCCAAGCAAGCTAACCGCTTCCCGCGCATTCGGTCGGCGATGCAATGCTGCAATCAGAGCCGGCATGACCATTGGTACGGCAACACAGGTCAGTAACGTCGTTGCCGCGCTCATGCTGCTGTTGCACCTTTGAGGTTCACGGGACGCCAGCTCCGATCAGAATGTCAGCGCCCTGCCGCGCGATCCCGGCGAGCAGACTGGCATCGACCCCGATGTAGAGATTGGCACCGATCAGCAGCCACGCGGGTATCAGCATAGAGGCCGGCGCCTCCCGAACTTTTTTTGCGGTTGGGTCCGGTTTACTGAAGTAAGCCGCCTCCACTACACGTCCAATGTAAATGAGTGCAAACAGGGAAGCTAAGAGGATCAAAACGGCAAGTGGCCAGAGTCCGGCGTCGAGCACAGCCGAAACCAAATACCATTTGCTGATAAACCCTGAAGTCAGCGGCACGCCAATCAGGCTCAGACCGCCAATCACAAATACCGCCATCGTCCACGGCATCTGCTGTGCAAGCCCCCGCAGGTCGTGCAGTTCAACCGATCCCAGTCGCAGAAAAATATTGCCCATGCACAGAAACAGTGCACATTTGATCAGAGCATGGTTAAACAGGTGGATCATGCCGGCTGTCACCCCTGCCGATGTCGCCAGGCTGATGCCAAGGATCATGTAGCCAATCTGGGCCACACTCGAATACGCCAGCATGCGTTTTATGTTGTCCTGAAAAATGGCAACCAGGGAGGCTACCAGCATCGCAACAACTGCCAACACCATGAGAATTTCCCCAACATGCATGGCCACAAAAGAGAAATGAATGCCGAACACCGTGAAGAAGAAGCGTAATAGCACATAAATTCCGACTTTGGTTGCGGTAGCAGCAACAAATGCAGAGACGACCGACGGGGCAAAAGTGTAGGCATTTGGCAGCCACAAATGCAGCGGGAACAGGGCCAGTTTGATACTCACACCTATCGTGACAAACGCAAAGGCAACCCTGATCGTGCGGGTGTCATCCACCCCGGGCAGCCGCTGTGCAAGGTCCATCATGTTGAGCGTGCCGGTCATCATGTACAACATACCAACACCGATGAGTATAAAAGTGGCTCCAATCGTTCCCATCACCAGGTATTGAAATGCGGCAGTCAGGGCTCTGCGGGTGGTGCCCAGACTGATCAAAACATAGGACGACAGCGACGAAATTTCGAGGAACACAAACATGTTGAAGGCATCGCCGGTTGCCGCAATACCCAGCAGTCCGGTTAGGCACAACAGGTAGCAGGCGTAAAAATAACCCGAGTTTTCTGCTGCTATTTCATGCTCAATACTGCGGCGCGCATAGGACATTACCATGGCGCCGATGGCAGCAATGATGAAAATAATCAGGGCACCGGCCATATCAACGCGGTATTCGATACCAATCGGCGCCGCCCACGCGCCGATAGCATAAGATTGGGTGCCGATGGTGGCGACGCGTGTGACAAGGAGTGTGGCGATACCAAGCGCCAGCCAGCTGACTGTCAAGGCGCAGGCCCATGCATGGCGTGACTTGCCCAGCAACAGGCACACTGGGGCAAAGATCAGCGGGACCACGACCTGCAAGGCGACGAGGTTCTCTGTCAGCACCTGGAGAAACTCATGATGC
The DNA here is from genome assembly GCA_013002925.1 of Gammaproteobacteria bacterium. GTDB lineage: Bacteria > Pseudomonadota > Gammaproteobacteria > Steroidobacterales > SZUA-146 > SZUA-146. The sequence continues at coordinate 6,053 of JABDLQ010000420.1, forward strand.
TTCGTCCTGCACGTGGATATCGTCTTCGTTGATCGTACCGTAGGATTCCCTGATGCGAACGACCAGTGCAAGTCCAAGTGCAGTCGTGGCGAGGCTCACCACGATGGCGGTGAGAATTAACACATGGGGAAGCGGGTTGGAATAAAGATTTACTCCTTCCTGGATAATCGGAGCAGTTCCGTCTTCGACTTTTGCCATGGTGATGAAAAAAATAAATACAGAGGTTTGGAAAACAAACAGGCCGACGATTTTCTTGATCAAATTGGGCCGCGCAATAACGATATAAAACCCGGTCATCATCAGCACAATGACAATCCAGTAATTGTAAAGTCCCAATGGCCCCTGCATTAAATGTCTCCGGGTGCCGGCCGCCGGCTGACAAAGCCGTAATAGATGATCAGCACTACCGCGGCGACGGTTATGGCGACGCCCGTTTCAATGAGCAAAATCCCCACGTGCTGGCCAGTGACCGGATCGTTTGCCAGCACCTGGTATTCGAGGAATTTCCCGCCGAGCAACATGCTGGCAATTCCCACCAACCCATAAATCAGAACGCCGGCTGCAGCCATTACATACAGCAGTTGGTGCGGAATCAGCTGTTGTGAATTGCTCAGGCCGAAGGCCAGCGCATAGAGAATAAAACCGGTCGCAAAAATCACCCCGGCCTGAAATCCTCCGCCAGGGCCATAGTCGCCGTGAAACAGCACATAAAGTGCAAACAGCAGAATCAGGGGAAAGAACAATTTGGCGACGACGCGCAGGATGACCAGTTTTTTCCTGCCGGTATCCTCTGTATTGCGTCGGCGGGGCCGAAAACCCAACAAAGCCAGCACTCCTGTACCAGCGGTGAAAATCACGGTGACTTCTCCGAGGGTATCGTAACTGCGGTAACTTGCGAGCACGGAGGTCACGACATTCGGGATACCGATCGCTGTTGGCGTATCTTGTAAATACGTCGGTGCAACATGGCGATGGGCGGGCGCTGCCGGGTCGCCAAAACGCGGCATATCCAGCGTGCCGTAAATGAGCGCAGCACCGGTTGCAATGACGACGAACAGCGGCAGCAGCGGGGTGTGCCGAGGTGCTTTTTCTTCATCACTGGTCAGGGCAATTGCGGCCAACATGAGGATCGTGGAGATACCGGCCCCGATCGCGGCTTCAGTCAGGGCGACGTCGACGGCATCGAGCACGACGAACAAAGACGCCGAGAGCAAGCTGTAAATGCTGGTTAACATCGCCACAGCGAGTAGGCTCTTCGTGCGCACAATGGCAAAACCGGCAAGCATCAGCAAACCGAGCAATACAATGTTGATCAGGTGCTCCATACTTACTGACCGGTTTTCCGCGCGAATGGTTTGACGTTACCCTCGATCGCAGCTTCGGCCAGCGCATGGACGGCTGTGGGCCCGGTAAAAATCATAAAATAGAACATCAGCAGAAGTTTGACAGTGACCATACTGAGGCCGCCCTGAATCATCAGTCCAACGAGTATCAGCGCAGTACCCATGGTGTCTGACACGCTGACGGCGTGCAAACGGGAATAAAAATCCGGAAATCGCAACACCCCGATGGCACCGACAAGCAAAAAGATTGCGCCAATGAGCAACGACACCCAGCTCAGGATATCAAACGCCAGGCCAATCATTCTTGCGCCGACCCGGTGGCATCGTCGCGCGCTGTACCATAGCGGTTGGCAGATACTCGCAACACGGCGATAGTGCTGACGAACGAAATCAACACGTAGACCAGCGCAATATCCAGAAACTCGGGGCGTCCGGTTAAAAAGCCCAGTACGGACACCATTAGAACGGTGAGTGTACCGATCATGTTTGCCGCCATGACGCGGTCATAGAGTGTTGGTCCGCGATATGCACGCACCAGGCCCATGGTAATTGAGATCAGAATGACAACTGAGACAACTATATACATTAAAACTCCTTCTCAACGTCGCACACGCGCCGATCCATTTCGCCACTCCTGAGGTCCGCTGCGGCAGCTTCTGTCAAAGCATGGATCGTTAACATGCTGTCATTGACATCAATTGTGACGGTGCCCGGAACCAGGGTGATTGAATTGGCATAGGTGACTCGTCCCAACTCGGTTTTCTGGTTCGCCCGCAGCGTAAAAATATTTGGGTGAATGGGTAAATCGGGATCGAGAATTCGGCGTGCGACGTCGATATTTGATTTGGTTATTTCCCAACCCAACCACACCCAGTACAGCAATATCGATGGCTTTATCAGAACCGGTTGAATTTCACGGTCGAGCAGGTCAGCGCGTGCCGCAAGAAACACTGCAAACACCGTTGACAGCACCCCCAGAAATAGTAAAAGGGGTGTGAAATGACCGGACAATAGCAGCCAGATTGCAAAAAGAAACAGGGCCAGGTTGATCGAATGTTTTAGCTTACGCAC
>JABDLQ010000422.1 GCA_013002925.1 Gammaproteobacteria bacterium
CACATCGATCGCAAACACTGACGACAGGAGCAGGATACGGTCTTCTATCCACTGGCGTCGGTGCTCAAAACATCGGCCCGTCTGCTGGTCCTGACCGCACAGAAACGCTCTGCGGACACAGCGTGTGGAGATGTGGTAGTACGGGGTGATCTCGGCACAGACCAGCTGATTTCTGGGTTGAGGCATGTCCGCCAAGATAGTTTCCATCGGGCATGTTGGCAACTTGCAAAATTAGCTGAAAAATGTGGTTTTGTGTCTGTCCAATTAATTTGCTGTGCCTGTCCAACAAATCAGTACAATAAATAAGTAAATCACTGTGCCTGTCCAACAAATGGACAAATCACAAATAATCATCTTGATCAATTTTCGAAAACACGATTCCCGATTTTGCCGCTGGCATCAAGATCGCCGTTCCACGGTGCAACAAACCAGAGCATGATCATGCCCGGGATGGCGCACAAAAAGCACAGCATGAAAAACTGGAAATAGCCAAGCCACTCAATCATAAATCCGGTGCTGGCATTGGCGAAAGTCCGTGGGATCGCGGCGAGACTGCTCAGTAATGCGAACTGGGTGGCAGTAAATCTGGTGTTGCACAGGCGGGCCATGAATGCGACCAGCGCGACCTGGCCCAGACCTACGCCGATATATTCCATGGTGACCGCTGCCCCCAGCGGTACCAGCCTGTTGATGTCATTACCCCATAACTGTAACGAGTCCTGACCCTCGAGACTCGCCAGCGCCGCATAACCCAGAATCGACAGGATTTGCACAAACCCGAACACCCATAGTCCCCGATTGATGCCCAACCTGATCATCAGGATGCCACCGATGATCGAACCGACTACCGCTGCCCATAACTTGGTCAGCTTTGCCACCACACCAATTTCGGTCAGCGAATATCCCATGTCGATAAAAAACGGGGTCTCCAACGCTGTCGCCATATTGTCCCCGAGCTTGTACAGCATCATAAAAAGCAGGATTGCCAGCGCCTTGTTGACGCCATCGCGACGAAAGAAAAAATCGACGAAGGGTTTGACCACAGCGTCGGTCAGCGAGAGCGGGGGAGCATTACCGGTTTCGGGCTCATCACAAATTAACGTCGTGATGATGCCGACCAGCATAAACAGTGCAACGATTCGATTAACCTGTGACCAGGGCAGGAAGTCCGCAAGGATCAGTGCCATTGATCCGGGAATCAGCGACGCAATTTTATAGGTGTTGATAAAGTACGAGTTACCAACACCCAGTTCGTCATCGGGCAGAATTTCGCGACGATACGCATCGAGAACGATGTCCTGACTGGCACTGAAAAAAGCAATGCCACCAACCAGGAACATCAGCAGGGTGAGGCTCTCGGCAGGTTTGACTAAAGACAGCCCGCCAATCAGGGCCAGCAACGCCACCTGCGTGATCAGCATCCAGCCACGTCGGCGGCCCAGAAACGCCGGTGCGTAGCGGTCCATTACCGGGGCCCACAGAAACTTCCAGGTATAAGGAAAACCGATCAGGGCGAACAAACCAATCACCTTGAGATCGATACCCTCGACACGCAACCAGGCAGGTACCTGCTGAATCAGGATATACAGCGGTAGTCCCGACGAGAAGCCGGTAAATATGCAGACCAGCATACGCCGGTTAAACAGCGTTTCGAGAAACGTCTTGCCGGTGCTTTTCGTCATAAAAGAAAACCCCATTGGAGGTGAACACCCGCACGTGTCAAATACACAGGACCTCGCAAAACGTCTCGTTGCGGTGATCTGACAAAAGAGATTAATTGGCTGCGGACACACTTCTGCCCACGTCGATTGAACAGCATCCAAAGAGCCCTTGTGCTGGTGCCTTCCATCCTCAAATTAAAACGCGCCGAAAACACAGGGTCTCCCGAAACGTCTCGCTGCTGCGATGTGTCATTAGAGAAGCGCCGGCGCCAGCCACGGATAGTGGCCAGCATACGGCGGTGAGTCGGTGAATCAAGAATCATCGTGAGAACGCGAGCCTGCAGAGGATAAGCGCATTTACGCCTAGACCTTCAACTCAAAGTCGTAATCTAGAATGAGCGGTGCATGATCCGAAAAACGTTTCTTCCGATAGATCCGGCTGCCAGTGACCGTACTGCCAATGCCCGGAGTCGTGACGTGATAATCGATTCTCCAACCCACATTGTTATCCCAGGCGCGCCCCCGATTCGACCACCACGTGTATTCGTGGTCTTTTTGCGGTAACTGCCGAAATCCATCGACAAATTTCGCCTCACCAAAAAGCTGGTCCATCCACGCACGCTCTTCGGGCAGAAAACCCGAATTTTTCTGGTTCGCTTTCCAGTTGCGAATATCAGCGGTTGTGTGAGCAATGTTCCAGTCGCCGCACAACACGTATTCGCGATCATGCTCATGCAGGGATTTGAGATATGGTAGAAACAGGTCGAGAAACCTCATTTTGGCCTGCTGCCGTTCTTCTTTGGATGACCCGGACGGCAGGTACAAAGAGATAATACTCAAATTACCAAACTGCAATTCCAGGTAGCGGCCTTCGTCGTCAAATTCTTGCCAGTCAGGATTACCGCCCGAAGCCTCAACCAGCGACTTCACCACTGCGCGTGGCTCGTGACGGCTGTAAATGGCAACGCCACTGTAGCCTTTTTTTTGCGCATCCCGATAATACACATGGTGATTACGCGGATGATAAAGCGGCTCGTCAAGCTGGTGAATCTGCGCCTTGGTCTCCTGCACGCAACAAAAATCAGCGCGTTGCCGCGACAGCCACTGAAAAAATCCTTTGCGGCCCGCGGCACGAATACCATTGGTGTTAACGCTGATCACACGCACCCTGCTCTCCCCAACTATTCATCAGGCGTGTATGATACCGGAGCGAGAGTTGGACCACAGCGCTAAAATATATTTACATTTAAGCCGGAAACGACATGTCGAATTATAAAAAAGAGTTTCTCGATCTTGCCGTTGAACTTGGCGTGCTGCGCTTCGGAGAATTTACGCTCAAATCAGGGCGCACCAGCCCCTATTTTTTCAACGCCGGTCTGTTCAACACCGGCGCCGCCTTAGCGACTCTGGGCACCTGCTATGCGCAGGCACTGATCGACTCCGGGCTGAAATTCGACATGTTATTCGGCCCGGCCTACAAGGGCATTCCATTGGCTGCGGTAACCGCTGCCGCCCTGGCCACGCAGCACAACATCAATGTGCCCTATGCGTTTGACCGCAAAGAAGTGAAAAATCATGGCGAAGGTGGCAAAACCATTGGCGCGCCACTGCGCGGCCGCGTCGTTATTGTCGACGATGTGATCACCGCAGGCACCGCCATCGGTGAGGCCATCAACATAATCGAGGCCGCGGGTGGACAGGCCTGCGGGGCCCTGATTGCCATGAATCGGCAAGAACGCGGTCAGGGTGAACTATCTGCAATACAAGAACTTAGAGAGAAATACGAACTCGAAGTAGTCAGCCTGGTCAAACTTGACGATCTGATCGAATTTGCCGGGCAAGGTAAACTTGCATTATCGTCAGAGCATCTCGATGCGCTACGCGCTTATCGCCAGCAATATGGTGAAAAAGTGTTTATGTAACATAGCCTTGGACACGGACCTGCATCACACCATCGAGGTGCCCGGCTGTGCTATAAATGAGTTGTACCGGAGACTGGCTATCGCCATCTTCGTTTTAGACAATAACCGGAAGGGTAAACCGAGAGCTTTATGCGCGTAACACTTCTCACATTACTGATGCTGTCGATCGGCCAAACGGCCGTCGCGGACAAGCTGTATAAGTGGGTCGATGAGAACGGAGTGACGCATTACGGCGATTCTGTACCAGCCCGGTACTCTTCTCATGAACGCCATGTTCTTAACGAGCACGGCGTGACGGTTGATACGCTTGCTCGCGAAAAAACCGAATCCGAACTTGCCGCGGAGGTTGAGGCAGCCGCTGCCGCAGAACAGGCGCGCTACGCTGCAGCCCGGCAGGCAGAAAAAGATCGGGTGCTGCTCAATACCTATCTTACGGTACAAGACATTTCCAGTTTGCGCGACCGCCGCGTGCTTGCCATCGAAGCCCAGGTCGGAGTTGTGCGCCAGTATTTGCGCAATCTGCAGGAGCGGTGGGAAGAACTGGAAGCAGAAACACGTCACTACAATTTCCCGTACAGCGAATCATCGGATTTGCCGCCTCTGCCCGACGATCTGGCCCAGTTAATTGTGCACACCGAACGCGCCATGGCCGAACATTTGCAAACCGTGCAATCCCTGCGTCGGGAGCAGGAACAGATTCGTGCCGACTTTGCCGAAGATGCCGAGCGCTTCAAAGAGCTTCAGGCACAATCTCAATAGCCTGAAATCTGTTCGTAGTTCTCTGAGCTGTTGCATTGCTCGCAACGGACATCACAACACCACCTGCATCGTAACAAGTGCTGGCCCCACTATTCCTGATACCCGCTATTCATGATCGCGATGTGGCACGCAAGTTTCTGTGATTCACACTAGGTCTTGCCAGAATGCCCGAAGCCCCCGCTTCC
>JABDLQ010000423.1 GCA_013002925.1 Gammaproteobacteria bacterium
CGCGATCGCCCGCGCCATGGCGGCTCGTTTACGCATGCCACCACTGAGCTGTGACGGGTACAATGGCGCAACGCTTTCATTGAGTCCCGCGAGCTTCAGCTTGATAATGGATAATTCATCAATCAGGTCATTATCGAGCCGCGTATGCTCACGCAGCGGCATGCCAACGTTCTCCAAAATGGTGATGTCAGAAAACAGCGCGCCGTACTGGAACATCACACCAATGCGTTTGCGCAAAGGTAGCGACTCGATTTCACCAAGCCCTGTGACCTCCTCTCCGAACACACGGATAGACCCGGATGTGGGAGGCTGGAGCATGACAATTTGCCGCATGATCGTTGACTTGCCGCTACCGCTGCCGCCGACTATCGCAAACACTTCACCGCGGCCCACATCAAAGCTGACACCATCGTGCACAACCTTAGCGCCAAACTGAGTCACCACGTCCCTAACCACAACCACGCTGTCTGTGGCCGAGTCGGTAAGCTGCTTTGCGGTCGCACTCATATTAAATTCCCAGTTTACTGAATATTATTGAGAATATGGCATCAACCACGATCACCAGAAAGATCGACTGCACGACACTGATGGTGGTTTGACGGCCGACCTGCTCCGCACTCGCTTTAACCTGAAAACCCTGATAGCAACCGACCGCCGCAATCATCATCGCAAACACCGGCGCTTTGCCGACGCCAATTAAGAATGATTCGGTGGTCACCGTGTAGGTTATCCGATCAACAAACAGCTTGAAACTGACATCGAACATGCTGTGCACCATCACCATGCCGCCCAGCATTCCCATGATGTCGCCAAACACTGTCAGTAGTGGCAAAGAGATCACCAGTGCAAAAAACTTTGGCAATGCCAACTCTTCGACCGGTGAAATCCCCATTGTACGCAAGGCATCGATTTCTTCGGTGACTTTCATCGTGGCAATTTCCGCGGTGTATGCCGAGCCAGTGCGCCCGGCGACAATGATTGCCGTAATCAGGGGAGACAGTTCGCGGACCATCGACAACCCCACCAGATCTGCGGTGTATATACCGGCACCATAATCCTCTAACACCGAGCCACCCTGATACGCAATCACCAGGCCCAGCAAAAAAGTGAGCAATCCAATAATGGGTAACGCATCAAAACCGGCGGACTGGATATGGCTGATGACAGATGACCAACGCAGTTTGGCGGGTGTAAAGGCAATGCGTAACGATGACAGGGTCAGTCGCCCGATGAACGTTAAAAACACCAGGTAGCTGCTGATCGCCTCGTGGGCGTCACGCCCGATATTTTCCAGAAAGCCGGGGTATTGTGGCGCGGGAATCTCCGTGTGCGAAATCGCATGCTCCTCAACGAGATCGAGCAGACGTTCATGCTCATCGACCAGGCCGATCGTCTCGCAATTCGCACCCTGTTCCTGCCACTTCCTTAGTGCGCGGCGCAGCGACCATGCACCGGCGGAGTCGAGTGCACCGAGATCCGAAAAATCTACCTGGTATGACTCTGCGCCCAGCCGGAGCTTCGCAAGTTCTTTTGCAACACGCGGCACTGTCTGTGCAGTCCAGTCACCTGCACATACCACCCGGTTGTCCGTCAAAGAGATTTTTGGCGGTTCCATGATTGTTGACGCGCCCCTTTAGATTTATTGCTGCCGTCAGATCCAATGCCCGACTGCATTGTACTGACGTTAGCTATTTATACAGGGTACGTTCGCGCGAGTTACTTTGGCAAAGGCCCCAGACCTGACTGCGCCGAGTAATACTCAGCCAGGTTATTTATTTCTTCATCAGACAGATTTGTGGCAAAACTCTGCATGACAGCATTTTGCCGCTCGCCGGAACGATATCCCCGCAAAGCGTAGGCAAGGTAACTGCGGTACTGACCTGCAAGGTTTGGAAACTCCGGCGAAATCGAAATGCCATTGCTGCCGTGGCACGCGGTACAGGTTTTCGCAAGTTCGGCCCCGGAGGCCGCCACTTTCTTTTCTGCAGTGGGTTCCTGATCTTCGGCAAATACTATCGTGGCCTGAATACCCGACAAAACCAGGCATGTGACAAGCGCAAACTTAACCAGCAATTTCATACCTTCTTATCCCTTATTTCAGCGATGCAATATAAGCGGCAATATCTTCGATGTCCTGGTCCGTCAGCGGCCCGGCCTGCGCACGCATGGTCGGATGCTTGCGCTCTTGGGCCCGATAGGCCTTTAACGCGGCGATAATGTAGTCCGCATGCTGCCCGCGCAATTTGGGAACACGAAACGACGGGTAGGTATTCTTGTACCCGGCAATCCCGTGACAACCGATGCAGGTTTCAGCTTTTTGTTCTCCCGCCTGCGCATCTCCGTCGGCCATGGCCGCCGGAGCCAAACTCACCACACTCGCGAATACAAACAATAAGAACCTGATTTTTATAAACATTCTTTCGCCCTGAACAAAAACCCAGCTAACCGATTTACAACCGGAACGGTAACGGGGCAAAAGAATACCATTGCCGCCATCCAAATCGTAGTGATCTGGCCTAATCGGACACCCTGTTGCGACCCAGATCCTTGGCGCGGTACAACGCTGCATCCGCTTTCGTGATCAGGTCATCCAGATTATCTTTGTTATCCATTTGCGCAATTCCGATAGAAACGCTTATCGTCGCACTGTCCGTCACCGCCCCCGCCAGGCTGAGCCCTTTCTCATACACCGCTTTACGCATGCGTTCGGAAATTTTTCGTGCTTCTGCCAATGATGTTTCCGGCAGCAAGACCAAAAACTCGTCGCCGCCATAGCGAGCAATGAGATCATTGGACCGAAAATTGGCGATCAGGGCACGGGTAACCACACCCAGCGCATGGTCCCCCACCAGGTGCCCAAAGGTATTGTTGAATGTGCGGAAATTATCAACGTCGAGTAACGCAAGCGTTGCTGCATCTTCGTTCATCTGACACCGTGCAATTTCACGTGAGAAAAACTCCCGCAGCCACCGCCTGTTATGTAAGCCGGTCAGCGCGTCGGTAAAGGATTTTTTCTGAAAATGACGAATGATGACCGCGCTATCAGCGATGATGGCATTGTCAGTGCGAATCCGGCCGCTCAAAATGATCAGCAAGTTTCGCGCTATGGCGTGATTTGCACCCACCATTGCCCACAACGTGTCGTGTGCAATGGCAAGCACCACGGAGTCGACAGCAGCCATCACATACGCTGAAGGAGTACGGCGTTCAATCACAGACATTTCACCGACACACTCGCCGCATGACAACAACGTCAACGGAGTGCGTTCAGGGGACTCCAGGCGCACTTCCAATGTGCCTTCGATAATGACGTACAAATAGGCATTCCTGGAATCGGGCGTGAGCAGGACCTCGCCACTTTTGATACGCAATTGCGAACACTCTTCAAGATAATGAGCAATTTCCCCGGGCACCACGCTGGTAAACAGTGGCGCCTGCTCAAAGAAGTTCTTGTTAACGAGTAGCTGCTGAATGTCCAATCGAATGCTGAATCCTGTATCGTTGTTCGTTATCCTAACCGTTTACTGGCTTCCCGGAAATCCGTATGTTCAAAATCCAGGCTCTGTGTGGCCGCAGCATTGGCTGTTGATACCAATGACCAACGGGCCACAAAACCAGGGTCATCCAGACACTGCGCAAATTCTGAAAACTGACCTGTTTGGACAAATTTCCAAAGAGCTCAGAGAGCTTAATGGTGTCCTGACCCCGGTCATCGTGCGTAACATCCGGCCGGCCCGATGGTGGCTACGCCTGCTCGCCCGGCGGCTGGCCAACCGCGAGGCCAAAGTGCTGCAGCAACTACCTCAAAGAGCGGGACTTCCCGCTCTACTTGAATGGGACGGAAACACTTTGTGCCGAACGTACGTGGATGGTTTGCCGATGCAAAATGGCCAGCCACGTGAACCGCATTACTTTAAGACCGCGAAGCGTCTGCTACATGAACTGCATCGCAATGGGATTGTGCACAACGATACCGCAAAAGAGCCTAACTGGCTTGTATTACCCGATGGCAGCGCTGGTCTCGTTGATTTTCAGCTTGCCGGTCTGTTTGCACGGCGCTCCAAAACATTTCGGGTGCTGGCGCTGGAGGACCTGCGACATCTGTTGAAGCACAAGCGGAGTTATCTGCCCGATCGCCTCACCACCCGTGAACAGCGCATCCTCGCCCATCCCGCCTGGCATGCGCGCATCTGGCGAAAAACCGGCAAGAAATTTTATCTTTTGATCACCCGGCGCATGTTGAACTGGCAGGACCGAGAGGGTGCAGGTGACCGATCATTATGATTTAACAGCGGGATGCTCTGGAAAGGTGTCAAGCAGGCGCACAAATTGCCCGGCAAACTTTTCACGTGAGATCACCCCGTCCATATTGATGGACAGTGCCGGCTCAGCGTAAAAGTCTCTGTCAAATATGGTCAACAATAAAATTTTTATTGCCGGATAAAGCGTGCGCATCCTGGCGACGTCCGCATTATTTCCGGTTTCCACCAGCGCGGCGTCGACCAATACGAGGTCAGCAGACTGTGTCGCCAGCGCTGCCAACGCCTGATCGAAATCGGGCGCAAGGCGATAATTTACCCGGTCTCCGAGAAATTCGAAGAAACCGGGTAGCGATGCACGAAATTCACCGTTAACACCGATCATCAGTGTTGAGATAGATTGCATGGTCCCCTGCCGTCGTGGTAACCGATTTCAAAATCCGGTTCTCAATTCATTACCACTTGGTGTTTGTATGCGCATCGTGCGCTTTTTTATTTTCGGATGCGGATGTAGATTGCCGTCCTAATGTGGCAAAACGGCTCAAAGAATGAAAGCCGCACCGGGAATTGGGAAAACTATCCCGGATGGGTTGTCATTATTGTAAGAATTTCAATGGCTTGGAGCTTTTTTCGCAGACACACTGAATTCTGCGAATCAGATTTAGCGCAAATATGTGGGGGCTAGTGGAATCGATACCGTCCCGACGGACGACCAGTTCATCAACTATGGGCTGAAACCATTCCGACGCGTATTGCGTATTTGACAAGACCAGCGACGTCGCGAATACCCAGTCTGTCCATCAGCTGTGCCCGATGAGTTTCGACTGTTTTGATACTTACTTCCAGCATTTGCGCAATTTCCCGGGTCTTGTGTCCCTCGACCACAAGCTGCAATATTTCGCGCTGACGCGGCGTCAGCCGCTCGTGCGCACTGGCAGAGCGCGTTGCCGAGCCCATCAGGTCCAGTATCCGGGTCGTGTCGAGCGAACTGCTCAGATAGCGATCGCCCGCTGCCACCATGCGAATTGCACTGACCAATTCCGGCGCGGCGGCCTCTTTGACCAGATAACCCGTCGCGCCCAGCCGCAGTGCCCGAATCACATATTCTTCGTTGGCGTACATGGACAGGATCAGAATCCGGCTCTCCGGGCTGACTTTTTTGATGCGGGCCGTTGCCTCCAGGCCATTCAAACCCGGCATGGTAATGTCCATTACGACCACATCAACCGTCTGTTGACCGACAAACTCCACAGCCTGCCGGCCGTCACTGGCCTCACCACATACCTGAATGCCGTCGGCTTCGGCAAGCAAGGATTTCATCCCGGCGCGCACAAGCGCATGGTCTTCTACCAGCAACACCGAAATATCCATTTATTTACCCCTTTTGCTTCCAGCTCTTTATTTGGGATTGCAGGCGATGGTGCAATATTGCGCCTGGAAACCTGCAACCCTGCGATACCTTATTGTCGCAATGCACGTTAAACGCGCCCATCGGTACCGGACCCATCAGACGACAGTTTCAACTCACCCCACAAGTACGGCGATATTGCGGCGGTGCGCCGTCGCTTTATTCTGTACCGTGCGGCAAGCACTCTGACGGCCGGTTCCGACACTTACTGTCTCCGGACACGTAGACCGCCGGTTGCCATGCATTATTACGTTTTAATGTTGTCGGCGTTTTCAGGTATTCTATGCATACTGTCAAATGGTTACCTCAGGGTTTCCCCTGATATCCCACACAACAGTTGACTGTTTTTCTTAACTACCAGCATACGGTTCAAACCCGCTACTTACGACAGGAAAATTATGGCATCGTCTGAAAACTTTGATCCGGGGCGCATTAAAAGCCAAGATAATCAACTATATGGGATTCAAATCTCATTAAAAAAAGACGATACGTTCAGCAATTTGCTGGGTGATGACTGGCACACGACACGCTGGTACGCCAGCCGCGCCGAGCGAGATGCGGCGATGCACTCCATTGGCAGCCGCCACATATTTTCACGACTTGGAGACGAGCCGACGCTGATTTATACGAAAATCGACCAAACTGCGCCAGCCGGCCCGCAAATCGGCCCGCAAACCGAATCGTGAACTGAGTAGCGCCGATGGCGCACAAACACCCTTTATTCGAGGCCCGCCCCCGACACTTTCCGATACATGTGAATGAACATGTGCGTTGGGGTGATCTGGATGCATTTGGGCACGTCAACAACACGATCTACTTCCAGTGGTTTGAATCGGCCCGCATGGAGTTTTTACAACGCACCGGGTTTATGGACCTGATGCACGATAGGAACATCGGACCGATCCTGGCGCACACCGAATGTTTTTTTCGCCGACCGCTCGGGCATCCGTGTGAATTACTCGTCGCTACGCGTAGCGGTGACGTTGACGCCCGGAGATTTGCGATGGAATACGGTATATTTGAACGCACTGACGAGATGCCACTGGCTGCCTGTGGCACCGGCATCGTGGTCTGCTACGATTACAATGAGCGCTGCAAAGCGCAGATTCCTGAGCCATTACGGCAACGTCTGTTGGAACTGGGGTCCAGCGACCATGATCATTGATCATCGAATCACCACCGAGGCCAGGCCAAAATTTTACGAAAAAGGGATAAGACATGTCTGACACTATGCTGCAAGTACCCGCAAACGGTTCAAAAATCACCATTGATAACGGCCGGCTAATCGTGCCGGACAATCCCATCATTCCGTATATCGAAGGTGATGGCACCGGTCCGGATATCTGGCGGGCAACTGTACGCATCCTCGATGAAGCAGTTGCCAAAGCCTATGGCGGCAAGCGCCAGATTCACTGGATGGAAATTTTTGCCGGTCAAAAATCCAATGACCTGTATAACTCATGGCTCCCGGATGAGACCGTGAGCGCTGCGCGCGAATACCTGGTGTCAATAAAAGGTCCGCTGACAACGCCGATCGGGGGTGGCATCCGTTCACTGAACGTCGCGCTGCGCCAGTTGCTCGATCTGTATGTGTGTCTGCGGCCGGTACGCTGGTTTGCCGGAGTACCTTCGCCCGTCCGCAACCCCGGCGCTGTCGACATGGTCATTTTTCGCGAAAACACCGAGGATATTTACGCCGGCGTTGAGTTTGAGGCCGGCTCCGAAGGCAACAAAAAGTTCCTGACGATTTTTAAAGAACATTTTCCGAAAGAGTTCAGCAAGATTCGTTTTCCCGACACCTCCGGTATTGGCATTAAGCCGATCTCGCGGGAAGGTACCGAACGACTGGTCCGCTCCACCATTCAGTATGCCATTGACAATGATCGCAAGAGCGTCAGCTTTGTCCATAAAGGCAACATCATGAAATTCACGGAAGGCGCCTTTCGTAATTGGGGTTACGATCTGGCCGAGCGGGAATTTGGTGAGCAGACTTATAC
>JABDLQ010000434.1 GCA_013002925.1 Gammaproteobacteria bacterium
CCTGCCGTTAATGGGATTGCTAAATGGTACCGGGCCGAACGGATTGGTCATCTCGATGTCATCCGGATTACCGAGGTCCCATGACAGATGGTCAGTATCTGCAAATACATGACACAAGGCACATGCTGAATCTCCCGTACTGGAGGTCAGGGCGGCATCATACAGAAATTTCCTGCCGGTAATAATTGAGGGGGGTTCCGGGTTATACATTTTTACATGGGCAATTTCCGATTCGCTCGCAAGATCGATGACGGAAATTCCATTGTCGAACCGGGTCAGCACATAGGCCTGGTTTCTGGGTTCATCCAGCACGATGCCGGTGGGGCCGCCACCGCTGACGGTAATATGCGTTTGCGCCGCCGGTTGGAACGTGTCAGTTCCGATCGTTACTGCCGGGATGACGGCGATCTTGTTTGAACCCATGGCCACCATGTAAAGATTGGCACCATCACGGCTTATGGCAATTTCCAGAGGCAATGCCAGGCTGAGCTCGCGTTCGGCCGCGGTACCGGTGCTCCTGCTGCGGTCAATATGTGGATTGAGCGACTGGGTCATCACACTGCCATCATTGCGCAACAGGCTCAAACGACTGTCGACAAAATTCCCGCGCAGAGTGCTTGCATTGTTCCCTGGCCCTTCAAAGCGCACGTGATTCCGTGCTTCCGTATTGCTAACAAAGACATCCCCGGAAACCGGGCTCACGACCATGTTATACAGCGTCGTACCAACACCCGCCCACTCGTTCACCTGCCGTGGCACTTCGCCCATCGTGTCGATTTCAAACACATCGAGGTCCGGCAAATTCAGATTGGCCTGTTGATCAAAATGACGGCCCGCTTCATCTACCCAATTGCTCCCGTTGAATTTCAGAATGTAGGCAGACTCAGGTGCAGTAATACCCTCGATATTGGCAAATGGCGGGGCTTTATTCAGCGTCGGGATCGCACGCACTACCGTCGTCTGATTGCCCGAGTTGAACACCGCCGCGTAGACCCGTGATCCATCAGCGTTACTTGCCAGCGCCCGGGGCGTGTCACCGAACAGTGTCAACGTGACCAGTGGTTCACCGCCAGGACCGGCTCCCGGGTTATCGCGTGAAAAAACCACCACATCGGCTCGCCCTAATCCAGGCGTCGTCAACTGCGGTTCGATACTGGTATTTTGTCCGCGGTGCGCGGTCGTAATAAACGCGCGGCTCATCCCCGGACCTGCAAATACTATATCGCGTGGCTCGTCTCCAACCAGCAATGTCCTGATCACCCGGTAGGGCGACTGCGCTACACTGACAACGCTGACACTGTCCGACAGATGATTGACCACCCACACCTGATCACCGCTGACCGCTACGGCGACCGGCTCAAGTCCAACCGGAACGGACTGCACGTGATGCAGCGTGGCGCCGATGATTGAAAAAACCTCAAGACGGTTGTCTGGCGTGTTGACTGCGTACAACTGGCGGCCATCCTCACTCAATGCCAATGGCCGGACCTGACCGGACTCGAACGCCACAAACGACGGTAAATTAGCCGGGGTAGCGCTGAGTGTTGCCGGCGGTGGTAAATCCGTTTTTTGCAAAATGCCGGTGAGAGTCTGGTTTTGCGGCGTGCCGGAAGCCGGTGGCGGCGTATCGCTACCCCCGCCTCCGCAGCCACCCAGAAGAATAATGCAGACACACAACCAGCAGCGCATCGTTATCATGGCACTTGCCCGTTCGACACCTGTGCTGCCCGAAAAAATCTGCATGCAGACAGTGTAGCGCTCAACACCATGGGGTGTCGATCCACTGTCGGGCAACGCGCCCGCTTTGGTTTGTTACCGGTTGCGATTGGCGCGACGCCCGGCACCTGCGCAGTCTCTATGCCCTCGAGGTGCCGTGTTGTCACCTGTATTCGCTGAAGTTCTGGATAAGAGGCGGTTGTGTGGAGTACACTGCAAGCCTCTCAAACGAACCTCAACGTTGTCGACAAAAAAGGAATCTATTACTTGAAAAAAGCAACCATTAACACCAACCGTGGCACCATTTCTTTGGAGTTGTACGATGAACAAGCCCCCAATACCGTGGCAAACTTCGAGAAACTAATCAATGACGGCTTTTATGACGGATTAAAATTCCACCGCGTCATTCCAAACTTCATGGTTCAGACCGGCTGCCCTCTTGGCACCGGCACCGGTGGTCCAGGCTACGAGTTTGACGATGAGTGTCATCCGGATCTGCTGCATGATGGACCAGGCATTCTGTCGATGGCAAACGCCGGCCCTGACACTAACGGATCACAATTTTTTATCACTCACGTCCCCTGCCACCATCTGGATGGCAAGCATACTGTTTTTGGCCGGGTGCTCGATGGTCAGGATGTTGTCGATGCGATTAAACAGGACGATGTCATGGAAACTGTGACGGTGAAGGATGCGTGACCGGGCCTTTGCATCAACCTGAGTAGCGTCGAAACCCACACGCTTTAAGCTGGCTGAGGGCTTCCGGCGCAGGCTTCCAGTTTTTACGTGGGTGACTTTGTGGAAGACACTTTCGTGATAATTGATTTTACGTCGTGCAGTACCCTACGGTCGCGCCAATGCAGCCAGTTTTTGTGCACACTGTCGGCCACACTGGCGATAATCGTCCGGGAAAGTTCATAGTGGCTGTTTGGATGCGGCTCCGGTATCTACTGTTAGCCACACCCTTTTTGGTGTTCGGCGCGGCGGACAGCATCAGCATCATTGCCAATGGTCTGGTGTGCGAATTTGATGCACAATGCCGGACCAACTTCTGCAGCCCAGGTCCTTCTGAGAAACAGTTTTGCACAGTCGCACCGGACCAGTGCGGAGTTCCCGGCGAAGACGGAGTGTCTTTGGAGAGCTTTTATCGGTTCGAGGGGGCGCTGTATGGCTGCGAAACAGGCCCTCATCTGCGTCGACTGGGAACCGCTGCATCATCCTGGGCAGATGACATTAAACCCGCCTGGCAGGAAGAAATAAAAGCGATTCGTGTGGCGCAAATGCGTCGCTCACTGGCTGCAGGCGACACCTTTCCAGCACTTTACAACACTCAGTATCAGTCCATGAATTTTCTCGTGCGGGCCCGCATGGAAATGGATATTGCAATACTCTCCGACCTGAGCGAAATTGCGCTCATTCCGCTGGCCTACCTGTACAACGCTGAAGCGGTTCGGCAGGACACGCCCACTCGTGCCAGCGATATCACCACGGCTGTTACCTGGCAAGATAAATCACCCCAGTCCGCACGACTGGATAACCTGAACAACATTGTGCAATGGCATTTTTTCACCTCATACCTGATAAATTCGATCGTAAAAATCGATTACACGCAGAGATCGGCCGCTATGAACTCGGTAGTCGATCTCTACTCAAAACTGTTCAGTTTTACCCTTTACGAGATGGTATTTAACGCGGATAACGCATTTGGCTGGGACTTTCGGGGCTGGTCCGGGTGTCACAAGGCCGGCATCCTGGGCCATCGTGAAATCACGCAAAAAAAACGTCATCGCAAGATGGATCATCTTGCCGATGCACCCTGTAACGCCATTTTGGACTGGGATATTCAGTTGTGGGCCTCAGTACTTGAGTATGTCGCTGCCGCAGCAACAGATCCGGCCCGGGTCCATTATTTCACCGATCAGAAAAAACACAGCCAACTGAAAGATTACCTGCGCCTTGCGTTTGCAACGGTTGATACCCACCACACCGAAACAACGGTGACAGACTTCGATGGCAACCCGACCACGGGGCTGATTTTTGATCAGGGTGCCTGGGCCACCCATCTGGATTATAAATATGCACAAAGCAACAGCGCATACCCACCATCGGACCCGGATGCACCTGGCCCCACGGATGAGATTGGTGAAGACGTCTCTCATCATATTCGCTACACATGGGTGCTACTGAGTTTTTTCGACAACAAATCACTTCTTGGCACGGACTTTCCGGACAGCGCAGACATGTCAAAATTTGCCAGGCAACTTGCTTACACTGTGTTTACGAAAAACTTTCAGCGACCGCAATTTAACAACTTCATGGATGGCAGCAACGGTTGGTTCCGCGTGTATCCCGGACCGGGTGGAACTGTTGACAAAGGCCCTTACGGCTCCGGAAACATAGGAATCATATATAGCGGCCTCGGTTTTTATCAGCCGTTTGTGCCGGAAATACGGAACATTCTTGATAGCGTTGCGCTTGCGTACACACACACCAGTGGAGTGTTCGGGGATCGGGCCCGCCAGGCACTCGATACGGGTGTCTGGAAAAACTGCACATATTCGGTCGAGCAAACCCGTTGGCAACAATGTGAACCCTATGCGGGTTACCTGGGCTTCAAAAGTTATCACGCTGAATCACTCGCGTTCAGGTCCCAAAACTATTAGTTTTTAGTGCTATCACCTATACTGATAACGAACGCCTCAAATTACGCATAACGGAGTAACAACGATGGAAGTTCAAGGCGCAGCAATTTCCCTGCTCGGCAAACAGTTTGCTGTTGTTCTGGTGTCCATGGATGTTGTCACCAACAGTGGTGAAGCGGACATGGCCATTGAAGCCATGCAACCGTCGTTCGGTGGCGTGCCGGTAGTGCTGATGGCGCAAAAAGAAGATGGATCACCCGTTTACTATGGCGACCAGGACCTGGTTCAATCACTGGCCGATCTTCCAGTCGAAAAAATGCCGTGGAAAACATATACGGTGTAGTACCCGTTAGAGAACGCAGCTGGACAATTATTTTGTTTGCCCTGCATAAAAATCATTTACGGCAAACCAAACAATTACGTGGATCTGAACAATAGTGCCCGGCAAGCTCACGCCGGGTTTCAGCTTATTATGATAACCGACGTCACAGCGCATACAATCCCATTTTGCACTGAACCTTCCACAGGTCTCCTCGATGCGATGAGCGCAGCAGCGCAATGACAGCATCGACGGGCACTCGACCGCGCGTTAGCGCCTGGAACCACAATTACCGGGAGACGTCACTTCATTTAGATTTACCGTAGCCAACCCCGATAACCGCTCAGCACGCCGAGTCTGACTGCCAATGCCAACGTTCTGGTATAAGAATTGCGCAACGCCCTGATTGGCGTGGCCAGTGATATAGTCGCTCCATTATAGTATTCTCGTATTTTCCACGAACAACCCCATG
>JABDLQ010000451.1 GCA_013002925.1 Gammaproteobacteria bacterium
ATGCCCGCAAACCGTTCAAGGTTGCTCACCTGCTGGCAATGCAGGGCAAGGACCATGTGGAGGTGCCGCGCGGTATCCCCGGTGATATCCGGGCCGTTGCGAAAATAGACGATATCGAATACGACAGCGTCCTGCATGACTCGCACGATGAAGACCAGTATCACCTGAAGCCCGCTGCCACACCACCGCCGATGTATGGCCTGGCAATCGAGCCTGTCCGCCGCGGCGACGAGCAAAAAATTTCCGAGGCATTGCACAAACTGGCAGCCGAAGACCCGACACTCAAAATTGAGCATATTGCGTCCGCCAACGAAACCGTTATTCGTGGCATGGGTGAGCTGCATTTGCGTATTGTCCTGGAACGCATGACAGAGCGTTATAACGTCGAAGTCGAAACACGACCACCCAGCATTCCTTACAGGGAAACCATTCGGGCCAAATCTGAAGGTCACTTTCGCCACAAGAAACAAACTGGCGGGGCCGGTCAGTTTGGCGAGGTTTTCCTGCGTATCGAACCGCTGGCACGCGATGAAGGTTTCGAGTTTGAAAACAAGGTCGTTGGCGGCTCGATACCAGCCCAATTTATTCCTGCCGTCGAAAAAGGCGTCCGCCAGGTACTGAGCGAGGGGGCTATCGCCGGTTACCCGCTACAGGACCTCAAAGTGACGGTTTATGACGGCAAGCATCATCCCGTGGACTCTAAAGAGGTCGCCTTTGTTGCCGCCGGTAAAAAGGCTTTCTCCAGGGCGATTGCCAAAGCCAAACCCGTATTGCTGGAGCCTGTAGTGAAAATTGAAATAACGGCCCCAAGCGATGCGATGGGCGATATTGCCGGCGATCTGTCTTCACGCCGGGGTCGTATCAACGGCAACACGGTTAAAGCCAGCGGCGAGGTACAAATTGCGGGACAAGTACCGTTGGCGGAACTCAGTGACTACCAGTCCCGGCTTAAGTCCATAACGGGCGGGGAAGGATTTTATACAATGAGCTTCAGCCACTATGATCCGGTACCCCCGCAAACCCAGAAAGAATTGCAGGCTGCATTTCAACCCGGAGCTGACGAGTAAGCATGAGCCCTGACTCCGCATGGTGGCGTTTGCCAGAATCGCTAATGATCACCAACGACGCCGTCCTGATGGGATTACTTGCGGTCACGCTGGGTGTAATTTTCTATACGGAGAAGCATACCCGGGCCGGAGCCAGTTTCTTCAAATATGTGCCCACGCTGTTGCTGTGTTACTTCGTCCCGTCAATCTACAACACCATCGGACTCATCGATGCCGAAGAAAGCAGGCTATATTTTGTTGCATCACGCTACCTTCTGCCAACCTGCCTGGTATTGCTGACGCTGAGCATTGACCTGCCGTCAGTCATGCGTCTGGGCTACAAAGCCGTCGTAATGTTTTTTACCGGCACCATTGGCATCGTCATTGGCGGGCCGCTGGCACTGCTTCTGGTTGGCACGATCAGCCCGGAAACCGTTGGTGGCGACGGGCCTGATGCAGTGTGGCGTGGGTTGACGACTATTGCGGGCAGCTGGATTGGCGGTGGCGCAAATATGGCGGCGATGAAAGAAGTTTTTGACGTTGGCGGACCGTTGTTTTCTCAAATGATCGCAGTCGACGTGCTGTGTGCCAATCTGTGGCTGGCCGTCCTGCTCTTTCTGGCGCAAAAATCGGCCACGATTGATCGACGCATGCGGGCAGATGTTACGGCTATCGAGGATCTCAAGCTCAGGGTCGAGCGCTTTCATGAACAACATGCCCGCAACATCACTTTTCATGACCTGATGTTTATGTCGGCTATCGGTTTTGGCGCCACCGGTTTTGCACATGCCGCGGCAGGATTTATCGTTCCGCTCATTCAGCAGCATGCGCCCATACTCGAAAGACTGAGCCTGACCAGCAGTTTTTTCTGGATCGTTGTCCTGGCCACCACGATCGGCATCTTGCTGTCATTTTCACCGGCAAGAAAGCTGGAAGGACCCGGCGCCTCACGCGTCGGTTCAGCCATGCTCTATGTTCTGATTGCAACAATAGGGATGCACATGGACATTACCGCCGTATTCAGCAATCCGGGGCTGTTCGCGGTCGGGTTGATCTGGATCGGCTTTCACGGTGCTCTGCTGATCCTGGTAGCCCGGCTGATTCGCGCGCCGATGTTCTATATGGCGGTCGGCAGTCAGGCCAATGTCGGCGGTGCAGCCTCGGCACCGGTCGTTGCCGCGGCGTTTCATCCTTCGCTCGCCCCCGTTGGCGTGCTGCTGGCCGTTATGGGCTATGCGGTCGGCACCTACGCAGCGTGGATTTGTGGCCTCATCATGCAAGCCATCGCCGCGACTTGACAAAATACAGCTAAAGATTCTGCCCGCGCTGCCGATCATTTGAGACGTTGTTCGCAGATGCGGGGCGGCCATTTCGGTACCATTCCCGGCTGTGAGTAGTCTTTTTTAGGGCCAAGGAATGCTGAAAAAAATACTGTTAATGATTGGAGCTGCCACGACTTTAGGGACGTTAGGCTATACCGCGATGGCTTTTAACCTGGTGATGAAATCAGATGCCGCCACGGTACTGAATTTTGCATCCAGTGAATATTTGCCGATGTCACCCCGGCTGATTGCCAGCTGGCGGGTACAAAGCTGGGACGGTTGCCCCGAAACCAACCGCAACACCAACGCGCTGGTGCTGACTTTGCGCGGCTATGGCCTGGATGGATTCGACAAGAGCCGGGTTTTGTCGACGGCCAGTCGCCTGATCGACCTGGGTTGTGATGTTGATCAACGCAGTTTAATCGGACACACAGCGATGCATGAAGCCATTTTGTATAACGAGCCGGCCGTTGTTCGTTTCCTGCTGGCACATGGCGCTGATCCTGCGGTAACGATCAAAATACCGGACGGCGAACCGTCACAGGCACGGCGTTATTACTCAGGGATGAATTCCATTGATTTTGCGAAGGCCTTGCAGGAGAAATCTCCTGTTGCCGATAATCGCGAAGAAATAATTTCTTTGCTGGACGGTTTTCAGAAAAGCTGAATTCAGAGCAAACGTCGGGCCCCAAGGGCCTGACGTCATCTGAGCTGCGCATTCGCGCTGCGCTGATCTTCAGCTTGTTTTTCGTTTCCGGCACTTCCTCCCCGGATTGACCACAGTTTGGCAATATTGCACTGCAATAGTTGGGCATTGCGGTCAAATTTATTACACTCAAGCTTGAGAGTTCAAATCAGGCCGACCCTTCGGTCGGCGCGTTTTCAATCGATTAAGGAGGGCGCGAAATATGCTTGCAGAATCCGAGGAAATGAACCTCGACAGCATGTACGGACAAAATCACGACGTTTACCA
>JABDLQ010000477.1 GCA_013002925.1 Gammaproteobacteria bacterium
TGTTGCTGCACGCGCAAGCCGAGAGTAGCCAGCGAGCGCAGCAGCAACCAGCAATCAAAGGGGGAGGGTGTGGAGCCTGCGAGCGCCTGAATTTCACGTAGTCGTTGAAACTGTTCGCTGTCTTCGCGGGCGATAATGACACCGCCGGTAATATCGCTGTGCCCACCAATAAATTTTGTAGAACTGTGCATCGTGAAATCAGCGCCCAGCGCCAAAGGGTCCTGCAACACAATCGTGGCCATGGTGTTATCACAGCACAAAACGGCACCGTTGCGGTGCGTCAGTTGGGCGATAGCCGCTACATCGGCGATGCGCATTTGCGGGTTACTGGGTGTTTCCAGCCACACCAGCCGGGTGTTCTTCTGCCAACAGTTTTCGACATTGGCAGGCAGGCTTGTGTCGACAGGGGTCACTTCATGACCCATCTTTATGACCAGATCGTTTAGCAACATGATCACGCCGTAATAGGCATCCCGGGTGACAATAATATGACTGCCAGCCGGTAAGGTCTGGAACAATGCCATGGCTGCCGCGGAACCCGATGCAAACGCGGCAGCATCAAAGGCATTTTCAATGCTGGCCAGACGTCGCTCGAGTGTCCGGCGATTGGGATTATCACTGCGGCCGTAGGTAAACTCCTGTGTATCGCGCGGGTCAGCGCGCACATAGGTCGTGCTCAGTTCGATGCCAGGCGCCACCCCTGCCCCGGCCGCAGGTTCGGAATCACCGCCGTGGATCAGACGCGTTTCGAATTTGCCTGTTGCCATGGTCGGTGTCTACTGCATCATGCTGGCATCGCGCAGCGCTTTGAATTCGTTGCCTGGATACCATTGCGGAAATGATTTTTCACCGGCAAGCATGCTGCCGACATGGAAAAACAACTGCAGGTCTTCTGCGCTGCCCGTCAGGTTCCAGTTTTCGTTAATTTCATCAGCGGGTTTGTGGTAGCGCTTCTGAATATGCTCAGCTTGTAATGCGCGGCCTTTTTCCGGGCCACCGTCGACCAGATCAACGCCGGATTTTGCGTACAGTACCGGCACCCCTTTTTTCGCGAGATTAAAATGATCAGAGCGATAAAAAAATCCTTTTTCTGGCGTTGGCTCCGGTCCGATCGTACGGTTTTGTTGAAGCGCTGCTTTAGCCAGATATTTTTCAAGTTCCGACGAACCGTAACCAATCACTGCCACGTCCCGCGTTGGGCCCGTAACATGCAACGCATCCATGTTGACGCCAGCTACTGTTTTGTTAAGCGGCACCGGCGGGTTTTCGGCATAATGCCGGGAGCCGAGCAGACCGGATTCTTCGGCGGTTACGGCCACAAACATGATTGACCGCCGGGGTTTTTGCGGCTGCTGCATAAAAGCACGGGCGATGGCCAGAAGTCCGGCTGTGCCTGTTGCATTGTCGACCGCACCGTTATAAATCTGATCGCCCTCAAGATTGGGATCTGTCCCCAGGTGATCCCAGTGAGCCATATACAATATGTACTCATCGGGGCGCTCGGTGCCGGGAATTTTCGCCAGCACGTTTTTGGAGTTGGATGTGCTGATCGAATTGCGCACCGCGACGCTTGCGCTAAGCCCCAGTTCCCGCGAACCCATCGTGCGATCTAATGCTTCTTCCTTGAGCTGTGCGTAGCTGCTGCCAACAGCCTGCAGCATCTTGTCCGCAGCGCTGCTGCTGATCCAGCCCTCAATACTGGCACGGCTCATGTTTTTGTCGGCGGTGACCAGATCATGCTGGGCCCCGGTCCAGCTCCCCTGCACCACGGACCAGGGGTAGCCGGCTGCCGGGGTCTCGTGAATGATTAATGCGCCCGCGGCACCCTGTTTGGCAGCTTCTTCAAATTTATAGGTCCAGCGACCGTAGTAAGTCATCGCATTGCCTTTAAACAGAGCCGGATCCTGGGAGGCGAACCCCGGATCATTGACCAGCATGACGACGGTCTTGCCGGAAACATCCAGGCCTGCGTAATCATCCCACTCAAATTCGGGTGCAACAATTCCGTAACCGACGAATACCAGGTCGGAGTCGCTGATAGCAGCTTCCGGAGTCACCCGTTTGGTCCAGACCACCGCGTCCTCGCCAATAGGCAGCTCGATGCTGGTGCCGTCTTTGCTGTTAACCCTTACAGCGTCATCCGTGGTGGCCGTGATGGTCACCAGTGGAACATCCTGGAAAAAACTGCCGTTGTGACCGGGTTCCAGTCCTAACGCTGCAAATTGTTCCCTGAGGTATGCGATGGTTTTTTCTTCACCGGGTGTGGCCGGCGCGCGTCCGCCGAAGTCATCCGATGAAAGAATTTCAATGTGGCTGAACAGCCAGTCGCGATCGATATCAGGATGAAGATTCTTTGCTGCGGCTGGTGGACCCGGGTCAGTCACTGCGGCCTGTTTCTCCTGTGGCGCAGATTTTTCACAGCCGCCAAGGACGGCACAGACAAGCACAATGAGTAAATAGCGCATGGGTAGCTCCGGAATTGCTCTGATTCGGTTGATGAGGATACCCGGAATTGTTGCAAGGGGCGACTGCAAACAAGGCGTCATTCGCGTCAGGAGTCGAGTGAATCCATCATCAGGTAACCGGCAACCAGGGCTTGCGGGCCGGCGTGCGCACCAAGCGCAGTGCCGAGCCTGGTCATGAACAGCGCATCGATATGCGCGCCTTTACGGCTAAATTCCTTCTCCAGAGTCTGCCGCAGCCGTTGCGCATCTGCCGGATTATTCGCGTAGGCGATTGCCACACGATAATGTTTACCCGATTGAATTCGGCCGCTGGCGTAGCGGCCGAGGCGCTCGGGCAGTCGTGCAGATTTTATGAAGAGACGGCGCGGTCTGAGCCTGCCGGCCTGGTCAAGCGAAAAGGCGGCCGCCAGTTTTAAAAAATCGGCGACTTTTCTGACCACCGGTTTGACCCGGCCACCGCGAACCGCATAGTCGAGATTCGGGAACATACCAAAAACCCGGGTGTGCTTGCGGGCTCTTTCCAGGGTGGCAAGAATCTCAGGTAATGGCATGCCGGCTTGTGCGCATTCGGCGGCGCGAATGGCAAGCAGCGCTTGTCCGACAGACGCGCTTTTCGAGTCATAGACATGAATACAGTCATGCTTTGAACGCTCTGCTGCGCTGACTGCAGCCTGATAAGTCCCGCTACCCCAACTGGTGACATTGATACTCAACACGTGTTTAAAGTGACTCGCCAGAAAATCGAAATTGCGCCGGAATTCACCCGGTGATGGCTGTGATGTCTTGGGGTGTGCCGGGTGGCTTTGCAACTTGGCATAAAAGTCATCAGCAGTAATGGTGACTTTGTCCAGATAGCTCTCGTCGCCAAAATGCAGTCGTACCGGTATCAGATGAATGTTGAGGCGCTCCATTTCTTCATCCGGCATATCCGCGGCTGAGTCGATAATGACCGCAACCTGGTGTTGTTTTTGATGTGATATTTCCTGCTGTTGGTCCATGTCATCGGCTTTCTCGCCGGTGACCTCGCCAAATTCGCTCGCAAGTCTGAATACTTTTTGCGGGTCGTTGACGTGAATGTGAATCTTAGCCTTGCGGTGAGTGCCAGCCAGCACGAGGCTGTCGCCAAGCGTGGCGAGTTGTTCGCGCAATTTGCGACGGTTAATGTCAGTACCTGTCACCATGCACTCGGTGCAATATCGATAGTCAAGGTGATGTACTTCACCAGCCATCGATTCGTGCAATTCTTCGGCCTCAATTTCGCTCGCTTCCGGTAATTTGTCGTTAACCTTGCCGTGCTGGATGTAGAGGACGATACCTTCAAGAAAGCGTACGAACCCTTCCGCTCCGGCATCAACCACGCCGGCTTTTCTGAGCACTTCCATCTGGTTTGTGGTGCGCGCGAGTGATGCGCGTGCCTGCTCCAGACTGTCCCGCAACACGCTGACAAAATCCGGAACGGTAGCGTTTTGTGTCAGGTCGACCACGTGTCTGGCAAAGTCGCGCATGACCGACAGCACGGTGCCTTCCCGTGGTTTGGTCAGCGCCTCGCGGGCATAGTTTTCACCCGTTTGCACCGCGTGGCCAAACTCCTCGACTGACAGTTTGCCGACCCCTTCGGTCGCATCGCTGACACCTTGAAAAAACTGGGCCAGGATTGCGCCGGAATTACCGCGCGCACCGTCCAGCGCTGCATCGGCAATCGTTGTCAATATGACGTTGGCTTCACGACTGCGATCCGCGCGTACTGCTGACAAGACAGAGTTCAGAGTCAACGCCAGATTGGTGCCAGTATCACCGTCGGCGACCGGGAATACATTGATCTTGTTGAGGTGCTCCTGGCCCTCTATGACTTTTTTGATGCCAAACGCGACGGCACGACGAATGCGATGGCCGTCGAGATAAGCTATGCCAGGTGGGGAATGTGATTGCTGCGCGGCGATTTCCATGTGTGTTGCAGCATACATGAATCCAGTGTTGCGATGGTAATCAAGCCATTGTCAGCGCGCCAGCGAGACGCTCGCCGAGCGACCGCGCTGGCTACATCAATCCGGTCGCAAAATGAATCGAAACCCTTTGTGGTCAATGACGACGCCATCGGGTTCGATGGATTCAATCGTGGTCTGTGCGTCCAGCTTGTCGCCGGTTTTGAGTTTGTTGAGATTAATAAACACCAGCCGTTTTTCCGGTGTGGCGCTGTAGACGTGCATATCCAGATGCAGTTGCGGCAGTGCAAGCTGTCCGCTTTGTACGACAGCCAGGTACTCTGGCAAGGTTTCATTGCGCACCCGGGTCCTGGCCGTCAATGGCGCGGTATCGGTCGCAGGTTGAGGTGTCGCCGTGGCAGTGCCCGGTTGTGATTGCACAGTGTTCTGCTGTCGGGTTCTGGCAGCTTCGCGGTCCAGCGCCCGGGCACCCGAGTCACGCGGGCGTGCCGGAAACTCTCGCGCAGCAGGGGTTGTCGATTGCGTTATATTCCCGGCGGCACGAACTGGCTCGGGGGAGAGGGCGCCAGGGGTGCGCCCGGGCGTTGATACGCCGGGTCCGTTGTTGGTGGCATCAGGTGGGAGGGCCTTGCTGGTAGCGTCGCTGTTAAATACCGGCACCGGTTTTTCGGGCAGTCCGAAGAATACACCTGCCCCGAGCAGCGCCAATCCGCAGATCCCGAGCACGATTACTTTACGCCAGTTGGGCGGTGGCTCCGGGGTATCATCCATGAGCACCTGGGGGCCTGTCGGCACCGACATCTCATGGTTATCGCGATTGCGATCTTCAGCTTTTCTCAGAGCATCGAGTATAAATGACATATCGTTATTTTCGCCGCGTGATGTCTTTTAACACAGGGGTTCCGGCAACCTCGAGAGCGGTATTCAAAGCGATGAGCGTTTGTACGCCAGCTTTGCCATCCGCCTCCAGATGATGGCGGCGCTGAAATTGCATGACCCGGCGCTCCAGATCTGCATCATACCGCCGCGGATCGGCGCGGTTGTCGACCTGTCCGTCAACCAGATCCAATGACCGCCGCAGCGAGGCGACTGCGTTACTGCGGGTGTTGGGTAGCAGCAGTGAGTCTGCGCCGTCCCGTGGTTGCCAGAGTATCAGGAGCTCACCATACCAGTAATTTGCGATATCGGTCGTGCTCACCGTGTGCTTTACACCACCCACCGAAATCTCAACAGCACTGCCATCTACGCGAGTCACCACCGCATTATGAAGTTGACCGTTGTCATCAACCAATGACAGGATGGCCGGCCGGTTGAGTGTGTTTATCAGACGCATGGAACCGACCAGAAATTCGCATTTCAAATTTTGCTGAAGGGCAAATCGGCAGGGTGACGCACGGTCAAAATCGGTGGGTCGGCCCCACAGCTTAAACAGTTCCACAAATGCACTGTCGGTACTCGTATCCGAAGCCGGGTCATTCAATATCGCAGTCAATGAATCAAACGCCGGTGCGGCGGCGCCATCGCGGGTCATTTTGAGGGTGTGCGCCATAGACAGGCGCAGGGCGGCCGGTTGTTTTTTTGCAGTGGCGACAGCCTCTGTGCCGGTGGCGGCAGTCGCGGGCGCCGGCACCATGGTACGCGATGAACCCCCCAGTAGCTGGGCAATTCCCCAGCCGGCCACGCCGAGCATCAGAAGCACTGCTGCGGTCATCGCCAGATTGGACCAGTAATGTTTTTTCTGCGGCCGCGCCTCCACTGACTTTCCGTGCACTTCGGCAGCCGCCGCTCTGACAATTTTTCGGGTGACCGTTTTTGACTCGGCAGTGTAAGCGCCTAACAATGCACGATCGCAGATTACATTGATGAGTCTGGGGATACCCCCTGTCAGCCGATGCACCTCCCACAGTGCAGCCGATTCAAATATATCGTGCTCACCGCCGGCAACGCTTACACGGTGCCGGATATAGGCAATGGTTTCTTCGGCGCTCAGATTTTCCAGGTGATAGCGGCCAGTTATGCGCTGCGCGAGTTGCCGAAGATCCTTGCGCGCCAGGGTTTCACGCAACTCCGGTTGGCCGACCAGTATGATCTGCAGCAGTTTTTCCTTGCTGGTTTCCAGATTGGTGAGCAGGCGCAGCTGCTCGAGCACGTCGCTATCGAGATTCTGCGCTTCGTCGACCAGCAACACGGTGCGGCGGCCACGTGTGTGAGAATCCAGCAAATGTAAATTCAGTGCATCAACCAGTTCTTTGTTAGTAGGATTTTGGGCCGGTGCTTCGATGTGCAGTTCATCAAAGATGGTCAGCAGAAACTCATGCACGGTGAGTCGGGGGTTGAGCACGACCGCCAGATCGACGGTCTGTGGCAAGCGGTCCAGCAAACAGCGAGTCAACGTTGTCTTCCCGGTGCCAACTTCACCGGTGAGCTGGATGAACCCCCCGCTTTCGGTGACCCCATACACCAGGTGCGCCAGTGCTTCCGCGTGACGCTCCGATAAAAACAGAAAATGTGGATCGGGAGTGATTGAAAACGGCTTTTCACTTAACCCGAAAAACTTGATGTACACGCGGTGCCCGTCTACTTTTGTTGCAAAATCAATTCAGCGCTCATGGTACCCCTTAGCGCAGGCGGCTGCCACGTTTAACGCTGTCAGTGCCATATTTTTTGCGAATAGTATCAAGCACCTGGTCAACATTTTTTTCACTGTCGTGCTCAGCAGCAAACAGATCCAGCTGCTTTTCCCGAACCAGGCCTGCAATCCCGACGCCCAATAAACGCACTGCGCTGTCAGGGTGCTCGAGGTACCAGTCATCGAGCAATTCCCGTGCCCTCTGTCCAATGGTGGCAGTGCTGTTGCTCGCCGGTTGCAGCGGCATCTGACGCGTTTGGGTTCTAAAATCTGCGGTGCGAATTTTTACGATGACGACCGCGCCGTGCAGTTCCTTTTTCCGAGCGCGAGCGGCCGTTTGGTCGGCCAGGGCAGTGAGCTCGATTTTCATTTTCTTCAGACTCACCAGGTCGACATTAAACGTGGTTTCACTGCTGATGGATTTATCTGCACGGTGGGGTGTCACCGGGCGCTCATCAATACCCGCCGCCCGTTGTTTGACGCGCATGGCATAGCGGCCAAATACCGCAGAAAGCGCGGCATCAGGTGCAGTACGCAGATCGCCGATGGTTGAAATTCCCATGCTGTGCAGCCTCTGTTCGGTCTTGCGGCCAATCCCGGGCAGTTTGCGGGCCGGCATTGTGTCCAGAGTTTCCTCAATTTGCGTGCCAAACAGCATGCACAAGCCATCGGGTTTATTGATATCCGAAGCAATCTTTGCGACGAGTTTGTTCGGGCCCACACCCACGGATGCGTTCAGTCCGGTAGCGGTCAGGATACGTTGTTTTATGTCCAGAGCGCGGGCCTGGGCGCACTGTGCGATTCCCACCTCGTCGCTAAAATCCAGAAACGCTTCATCAAGCGACAGTCCTTCGACTACAGGCGTCAGCTGTCTGAAAACGTCAAAAATTACTCGGGACACCTGGCGATAATGATCGATCCGGGGACGGATAAAAATGGCGTCCGGGCAACGCCGCACGGCTTCACGCGATGGCATTGCCGAGCGCACTCCAAATTCGCGCACTTCGTAACTGGCTGCCGCTACGACGCCACGCTCACCCGAGCTGCCGACGATAACCGGTTTGCCCCGAAGATCAGGGTTATCGCGTTGTTCGATGGATGCATAAAAGGCATCCATATCAACATGCATGATGATCCGCTGGCCTTGTTTTGCATTCATCAGGCAACCATAGCGGCTGTGATCAACGCCAGTATTCCAAGCGCTGACATTGAGAGTGCGAAAAACGCAACGATGATCACCAGCCATTTCACAAAAGTAACCGTGCGGGACTGCCGGTACACAACTCGCATGGCGCGCATGAAATAATAGATAACATAAATGAAGGCAAACGCTTCGATCCACCCAAAATAGCGCAAGGAAAATATCTCAAACACCTTGCCCAGAATCAGTATCAGTGTAGAAAACACGAACAGGAATGAAAAATTATGTACATAAAAGAGCAGATGCTCGACATAGTAACGCCGGGAAAACAGATAGACGAATTTGTTAACCAGCGCCATAAGTGGTAGCAAAAACAGCAAGGTCGTTGGCAGATTGTCAAGCATGTCCAGCGCAAAGTTGCGCAAGCCTTCACGCGTCGTCAGG
Organism: Gammaproteobacteria bacterium; assembly: GCA_013002925.1. Lineage (GTDB taxonomy): Bacteria > Pseudomonadota > Gammaproteobacteria > Steroidobacterales > SZUA-146 > SZUA-146. Next base: position 8,623 of record JABDLQ010000477.1, read on the forward strand.
CGCAGGCAAGACTGGTAAGCTCGTTCCCGAAAAAACTCCTGGTACACCGGGCTTGTCAGAGTGCGGGCTTCGGCACACTGTGACTGGGCTTCATTGAGTTGTTCGGTGAGCTGGTCACCTGTGTCGTCATCCTGGCGGTTCCCTGAGGTGATAACTGATGGCTGTGTCGCCGATGTGGAACTTTCGGGTGCCTGAATTTGATCGGCGTCGGGGGGTGCGTCTTGCGCGGAAGCCGGGGAGCCGATGTCAGACTGTTGACCAAACGATACCTGTACATCGTCCATCGCCAGTGGGGCATTCACATCCATTTTTCTGAGTGCGATCTGTGGGCCGACGGAGGCAATCAGGAAAAACAGGATGCTGGCAATCAAATACATCCGCAGGGGCGGGCTGAAGCGCATTCGCTGACCTTGCAAATAAGCGTTAGTCAGGTGGCCCGGTTTGGTGAGCAGCGGCCCCACAGTGCGCCAAAACCGTGTATCCCAGGACACCAGATCATGCACCAGGTCAGTAAACAATTCGCCAAGCGATACCAGTTTGCGCTGATCGCGCTGGCCGCAGCGGTAACAATACTGACCATATAGTGATGTGCCGCAGTCCAGACACGTGACCTGCAGATCGCCAGTCAGACTCTGGCTTGCCGGGCTGTCTGTTGGCTCCGAGTCATATTCGGCGCGGGTGGTCAAAATGCGGCGGTTCGCGCTCAATGCGCTGCCAAACCGGGCGCTGCCTGATGCCCGCATGCGTTCAGCGTGCTCCGTCAGGTAGGTCTCAAGTGCGTGCCGGCTGGTCAGCACATAGTGAACAGTGCACTGGTAGCGGTCGGCATCGTCGGTACCCTCTTGCTCCAGTACGTAGGCCTGCTTAAACCCCGGCAAGGTGAGCATTTCGATAATATGTTCATGCAACCATTGTTTAAAGCCATCGCGCTGATCATTGTCGATGCTGATGTTTACTTCGTAAACGCAATCGTCTGTTTCTATGGGATCACTAGTTTCTTGCATCGTTATGTTGACAATTGCGCAGCCGACCAGATTATGTCTTGAGTCTAGCACTAAAAAAAGATATTTCGTTATATCGGCCTTTGTGCGGTGATTGGCTGTGGTAACGTAAACTAAATCAGATAGTAGCTTTACTCACTCTAACTATAAGAAGAATAACCATGAGCTATACAGATAATTCCGATGCTTATTACCGTGATCTGTGCGAGCGTCTCAGTCATCAACTGCAGACAACCAACAGTCGTCATCGCCAGGCACTGCAGGATGTGCACCGCGCAAAGGTTGTCAGCGCCCTGATGAGAAAACTGTTCCGGTTAAAGTCAGCGCGTTATTCCGCGAGAAAACTTGCCGAGCGGGTGCTTGATGCGATGTATGGGTTATTGTCTTTGGAGTGTGGTGCGGTCTATATGAAGTCACCAACCCAGGGTGGTTACAAAACTCTGGCGTTCATGGGTTTTCCGATCGAAGAAAGTTGCGATTTGTCGCGTAAAACGGCCATGCCTGAATTTGTGTTTGCCGATGCGGGCAAGAACAAACCGGGTATTTCCAGATCGTTGGGAATGATGACCAATTGCCGTCACACAATCTGGTGTTTTAATCCGGCCACCGGGCTTGCACTGTTGCTGGGGAGCAATCATCACAATACGAATGAGGCCTGGGAACTCTCCCGTGGCGACCGCGATATGCTCCACTCCACCCTGGAGTTGCTTGGGAATATCATCAGTGAAGCAGAAGCGCGGGAAGAATCATCGAATCCATTGATAGATGCCATGACCGGCTTGCCCAACCGCCATATGGTGATCGAGCACCTGGAGCGAGAATCCCGCCAGCAAAATCGAAACTATGCATTGAGCACCGTTGTTTTGTACATCGACATCGATCGTTTCAAACTGATTAACCAACAGCACGGTCATGTCGTGGGTGACAAAGTGATCATGGCAATAACCCAACGGCTCAAGTCAGTGCTGCGCCCCGGTGACCTGCTGGGGCGCATTGGCGTGGATGAGTTTGCAATTATTGCTCCGGGCATGCGCGTGGGTAATGACGCCATTTTTATTGCAGAGCGCATTCTTAAATCGCTGCGGCAGCCATTGCGCATTGGCGCGCAGTCGTTCTACCTCGCCGTCAGTATCGGCATTGCAGAAGCGGCTCCGGATAGCTCTGCTATCGAGTCGCTTCGTGATGCCAATCTGGCCATGTTTAGCGCCAAGACCAATGGCGGCGCCACGTTTGCAATGTACGGGCAGGAAATGCACCAACCCGGTCCGGATGTGCTGCAACTGGAGTCTGATTTGCGTTTGGCTATCGATCGCGAGGAATTGAGCCTTTATTACCAACCAATATTTTCACTGCATTCCAATGCGGTTGTGGCGCTGGAGGCACTATTGCGATGGCATCATCCAGTGCGGGGAACACTGAATCCACCAGAGTTCATGCATCTGGCAGACAATTCCGAGATGGGACTGCTGATTGGTGACTGGGTCATCGATAAAGTTGTACGGGACATGAATATCTGGGCCAGCGAGAATGCCACCAACAAAAGCATCAGCGTGTGTATCAACATAAGCGAAACCCAGTTTGTGCAAAAAGGCTTTATATCCAGGTTGGGCAGAAAACTGCGCGACGGCAAGATAGATCCCCAGCGTATCCGTCTCGAAATCTCGGAGCACACGCTTCTTGATTGCCGAATGGTCGACAAACAGCTGTTGATCAAACTGCGTGACATGGGTATCAAGGTCATGCTTGATGATTTTGGAACGGCTTATTCGTCGCTGCAACGATTGCAAAGCTTACCGATTGACACGCTTAAAATTGACCGCAACTTTGTCGCCAAGGTTGCGATGGGAGGTCAGCACAGCGCCCTGATGAAAGCGATGGTCTCCCTGGCTCGTAACCTCGATAAACAGATTGTGGCTGAAGGCGCGGAAAACAGTGCGCAGCTCCAGGAGCTAAAACAGATGGGCTGCGACTATGCGCAAGGGTTTCTACTTGCAAAGCCGATGGCCGCGTCAAAAATCGGTGGCTTCCTGGGTAACCAGGAAGTTGCAATGGGACGCTAGCTGATTGCGGTTAGGATCGGACCCGGAACAACCGGGTGCGCCTTGAACTATCATTCAGTCGCTCAGCAATCGAGCGACGCATCAGGCCGGACATGACCTAATCCAGCCGCTTCGCCAAATGATATACACCTCCCCACCGGGGAGGGGGGCAGGCAGGCGGGCGCATCCAGCAACGCGGCCAGTCCCGGTCACAGCCGCTTTCATAGGCCAAAAAACTTCATCCGGATATTCCAACACGTCGTTGTTCCAGAATCCTGGAATTCGAAAGCCCCTCGATTCAGCAAAGGCGTTGCTGACGGCCAGGCAGTGGCCAACCTGAAAATCGGGCAAGGTGTGCCATTATGATTTGCTTATTCGCTCGCCCCTGCAGGGTTGGGTAGCTTGTCTGCAGACTCCGGCTTTAGTTACCCCAGAATTTCCACCATGGTTTTTTTGATGCGTTGTCGGCATTGGACGCTTCATCGTCATCCTGTGAACTGTTGTAATCATCCATAATTTCTTTGCGGGTGTCGCGGCGGTCACGCATTTCATCACCGCGTGGCTCACCCTGTCCAGTTTGACGTGGGGTCGACTGAGAACTGGTTTTATCGGACTGGTCCGATGCGCGCATGCGGTCTTCAGCGTCACGTTCGGCCAGCCTGTTTTCAAATTCAGCACGCCGCCGCTCGCGTTCAGCTTCGCGCTGTGCGCGTTGTGCGGCGCGCTTGGCTTCCCTTTTCTGATCGCGATCAGCGCGATTATTCTCTTTGTTCAGCCGCTGGGCGTCACGCTCCATGTTTTGTTCTGTGAGGTCCGCTTCTTTTTCCATGCGTCTGGCGTCACGTTCCCTGTTTCGCTCGGCAACTTCCGCCTCTTTGTCCATGCGCCTGGTATCGCGTTCTATTTTCCGTTCCGCGAGTTCAGCGTCTTTTTCCATCCTTCTGGCATCGCGTTCCGAGTGTTTTTCCACGCGCTTCGCATCACGCCCGTCGCTTTGCTCTATCAATCCGGCTTCTTTTTCCAACCGCCTGGCGTCGCGTTCTTTGCTTCGCTCGGCAAGTTCCGCGTCTTTCTCCATACGCCTGGCATCGCGTTCTTTGCTTCGCTCCGCAATTTCTGCCTCTTTGTCCATCCGCTTGACGTCACGTTCTTTGTCTTTCTCCGTGAGCCTGGCTTCTTTTTCCATGAGTTGCGACTCGCTTTCAAAGTCACGCCCGGCAGCGGGGGTGTTTAATTTTTCACTGGCTGCATTGCGTTTGCCGGCTGCCACTAATCCATTCGACGCTCTACTGTTGTTCCGTAATTCCTTTTGTTGTTGCAACAGTTGCTTACTGGGCGGCTCGTCTGTCTTGGGCCCCTTTTTTAACGCAGCTTTGTCGTTCAGGGTTTTTTGCAACTGATGTTGTTCCTCGTTGTACCTCTCCTGGTCGTCGTCAACGAGTACATCCTGCGCCTGCGCGTTTGCATCAACGCCAATGACGGGAATTATCCAGCCAGATACGATGAACACCACAGTAATCGCAATAAACTTGTAGAGGGCACGCATAGCTTCTCCTGGTGCTGGGTGATGATTGAGAATTAGCAGTGTAGGTCGAGACAGATAGTGGAACTGTAAAGGATCATAAACCTGCGATTCTACACCATCCCGGTTTGAGCACAGGGGGCACGCTGAAACCACTGCGGCGCGATCAGGAACAGCCCTGTATGAGCAGCCGTTCCCGCCGTCGTGTGGGTATTGCTAACTCAGGCTGCCGTTTCAGTTGCCAGTTGCCGTTGGGGTCTGTGGACACCGGCCATCAGTTCATCGGTGCTAAAGTCATCGACGGCACACAGGGCAACAATTTCGTCATCAAAGCTCATATATTCAGAGGCTTCTGCGGCGCTGAAAACATTCGCAACCACAGCGGCTTCACACATTGCGGGTGGGGCAGCAACAGCAATGGTTCCTTGCTTGACGGCGCTGAGAAGTTTCTTCTCGAGAGCTTCATAACGCTCGACATTGCGCAGCAATTGATCCAGGCGACCGGGAATATTATTGGCCACCGGAGCCAGGAATATACCGTTGATCAGGTGTTCACGCGTATCCGACGCGCTGATCATCATATTCGCCACCTTGCGACCCAGTTTGTCGGACGGTGCCGAATACATGCGCCCGCGAGGGAATACCAGTACGCGCACCAGGCCAGCCAGCCATCGATTGGGCAGGTTGCGCAGTACCCCGTGCAGTGCTTCCTGGGCAGCGTACAGGTAATACCTCAGGGTCCACTTGACCAGGGGAAGATCCTGTTCGCGTTCGCCTTCATCAGAAAATTTCTTCAGCGTGGTGGAAGCAAAATACAAATAGCTTAAAATGTCGCCAAGTCGTGCGGACAACATTTCGCGCTTTTTGAGACTGCCCTGCAGACTCATCATAGCGGCGTCGGCGGTGAGCGCAAACGCTGCACTGAAACGATTAATATGCTGGTAGAAACGGCGTGTCGGGCCGCTGGACGGCACGTCGATAAAGCGTGCCGAGGTCAGTGCCAGAACCATGGCGCGAGCGGCGTTGTGGGTGGTGTTGCCCAACATGCCAAACAGATGTTTGTCGAAGTCAGGCAGTGCCATGTCCATATCGTTCTGATTGCAGGCCTCCATCAGTTTGAGCATGTGGGGGTGACAGCGTATGGCGCCCTGCCCGAAAATAATCAGGCTGCGCGTCATGATATTGGCGCCTTCCACGGTAATACTGATGGGTACAGCCTGGTAACCGCGCCCAAGGTAATTGGATGGCCCCAGGCAAATCCCCTTGCCGCCGTGGATATCCATTGCATCATTGGCGATGGTGCGAGCGTTTTCAGTGCAGTGATATTTCAGTATTGCTGAGGGAACCCCGGGCTTTTCGCCATTATCAATCGCGGTACATGTGTACTTTACGGCAGCGTCCATGGCATAGGTCAGCCCCGCGATCCGGGCAATTAGTTCCTGCACTCCTTCAAACTTGCCGACCGGCAGTTTGAACTGACGTCGCATTCTGGAATACGCACCGGTTGCAGCCAGTGCCGCTTTGGCACCACCGACCGCAGTCGATGGAAGTGAAATTGAACGACCGACCGTCAGGCAGTCCACCAGCATACGCCAGCCCTGACCTGCCATTTCCTGTCCGCCAATGATGAAGCTCAGCGGAACGAACACATCCTGACCCTGGGTTGGCCCGTTTTGAAAGGGTACGTTGAGCGGAAAATGGCGCCGGCCTGTTGTGACTCCCGGTAAGTTGGTCGGAATCAGTGCGCAGGTAATTCCAATGTCCTCTACGTCGCCGAGCAGCGCATCGGGGTCGTACATGCGAAACGCCAGCCCCAGTACCGTTGCGACGGGTGCCAACGTAATGTAGCGCTTGTCCCAGTTAAGACGCAGCCCCAGCACTTTTTCGCCGTTGAACTCGCCTTCGCAGACAATGCCGGAATCCGTAATCGAAGTGGCATCCGACCCTGCCCGCGGGCTGGTCAGACCAAAGCAGGGTATTTCCTCGCCAACGGCGAGGCGCGGCAGGTAGTAGTTTTTCTGTTCTTCTGTGCCGTAATGCATCAATAGCTCGCCAGGGCCCAGGGAATTGGGTACGGCGATGGTGGAAGAGACCGTGGCACTGCGTGTCGACACTTTTGCGATAACGGCAGAGTGCGCCTGTGCAGAAAACTCCAGGCCGTTATAGGCCTTTGGAATAATCATCGCAAAAAATTTTTCTTTTTTCAGGTAAGCCCAGATTTCTTCAGGCAGATCGGCAAGTTCATGTGTAATCTGCCAGTCGTCGATCATCGAACACAAATGCTCAACCGGTCCATCCAGAAACGCTTGCTCGGCCTCGGTCAAACCGGGCCTTGGTGCCTGTAGCAGGTTGTTCCATCGGGGATTGCCCGAAAACAGCTCTCCATCCCAGCCGACGGAGCCAGCCTCGAGCGCATCGCGCTCAGTATCAGACATTTCCGGGAGCGCGCGTCGCATCACCTTAAACGCCGCTTTGCTGATCTTTTGCATGCGCAGATCATCGTTATTTAACAGGGCAAAGGCGGCAACGATCGCCAGCATCAGCATGTTCCAGAGGAAGCCGCCGTCACCAAATACCCAGTAAAGGAGTAACACTGCAACTGCAGTCAGGGTGGCCGTCTTTAGTGAGGCGCGGGTGTAGCCGAGCCACAGAGCGCCGCCGATAACGACCGCTAACCAAAACAGAAAAGACATACTCCCAACCTCCTGCACGCAAAAACCGGTTAACTGCTGGACATAGTATAGCCCAGGAATGGTGCATCGCGGTAGTTGACAATATTCTCAATATAGAAAGTGCTGAGGTGAATCTATCACGCGACTCATAAATTATTGTATTTGAATGGGAAAATTAAAAATTTTGGAAATTTCCGGTATTTTGCAGCGTGGCATCACATGGCAGGAGGCGGTTAAGGGGGTGTCGCTCGTGCCTCCATCCTGGCCTTTCCGGAGGGGGAATGTGCTTATCGGCACATCGCTTGCGGACTATTCCGGACACATGGTTTACACATGTAAGTATTTGGGGAGAGCCCAAATGCCCTGGAATGAGTGTAAACC
>JABDLQ010000070.1 GCA_013002925.1 Gammaproteobacteria bacterium
GACTGTACGTGGAAAACAGCGCGCTGCAAAACCCGCTGAAAACCCAATGTCGGCTGCACGTCATGCGCCTCGTCGGCATCTACTCTGGGGGTGGTTTCATCAATAAAATCAGTAAGGTCAGTGCGTAATTTTTCAATATTGCCGCCGCAGGCGCGGAGCACCTCGGCGACCTGCGGCACATCCAGCAATGCCAACAACAAATGCTCAACAGTCATGAACTCGTGTTGCTTTTCCCGCGCGGCGTTAAAAGCTTCGTTGAGGCAAAATTCCAGCTCGCTACTTAGCATGTCAGTCTTCTTCCATTGTACAGAGCAGCGGATGTTGGTGTTGCCTGGAAAAACTGTTTACCTGGGCAACTTTGGTCTCCGCGATCTCGTATGTGTACACCCCACATACGCCCTTACCTTTGGTGTGCACCTCCAGCATTATTCTGGTTGCCTGCTGCCGATCCATCGAGAATATCTTCTGCAATACATCAACGACAAACTCCATGGGTGTGTAGTCATCGTTCAACAACAACACCCGAAACAGTGGCGGCTTCTTGAGCTTCGGTTTGTCTTCCTCAACAACCAGACCATAGTCCGGTTGATTACTTTCACCCGCCATACATTTCGAACCCTTCCCGTATCAGGAACAAGGCAATAGTGCTTGCTTCTGAATAGACAAATAAATTGGCGATATGATCCCGGTCACCGCAATTATCTGCGCCCGGACCTTTGTTGCACCACCACAATTTACCTGTTTGTTGGGGCTATGTCAGCAATTTACAATAGCGGGCGTGTTGGTACTGCCCAATGCATCACAAGTTGGGAAATTTGCCAGGTCATTTTTCGTGATGGGTAAATACCCCATCCCAGGCCTCCGGTGGCGGGCTGGATCTGAAATGGGCGATTCTGTCCAGATAGATGGCGTAGAGCTTTTCATCAGGAAATGATTGTTGTAACTGGAAAAAAGCGCTCTCTGCCGCATCCCAGTTTTTATCTCGATAGGCACGCAACGCACCCTTGTGAAGCTTGAGCCTTTGGCGCATTTTCCCATCCATTTCGCTGTGCAGTGCCAGCGGTGTATAAATCGCCACGGACTCGTCCTTGCCTTTGACACGCACCTTGTCGATCTCGATAAACTGGTAGTCCGGGACCGCCTTCACTGTTTCTTCGCCAACGGCAATACCGACGCCATAGCGCTTGGTGAGGCCTTCAAGTCTTGATGCCAGGTTCACTGCGTCGCCCATCACAGTATAGGCTTTGCGAAATTCCGAGCCCATGTCCCCCACACGCATGGTACCGGAGTTGATGCCGATACCAATCCTGATTTCCGGCCAACCGCGACGTTCGAATTCTGATTTGAGTTCGGTCAATGCCTCCGTCATTTCCAGCGCAGCCTGCACCGCATGCCTGGCATGGTCACCATCATCCAGCGGCGCACCCCAAAACGCCATGATGGCGTCACCCATGTATTTATCGATGGTGCCACGATGCCGGTGAATCACACTCGTCATTGGCGTGAGATATTCATTCATCAACTGGCTCAGTTCGCGGGGTTCAAGATTCTCCGAAATCCCGGTAAATCCGCGCACATCAGAGAACATAACCGTCATTTGCTTACTGGAACTTTCCATATTGTAATCAGCAGGATTGCGACCCATTTCTTCCACCAGTTCAGGCGGAATGTATTCGCCAAACCGGGCTGACAGCTGCCGGCGACCGCGGGTTTCACCCAGGTATCCGACCATCACATGAAACAGATACAGAAAAAACAGCAGTGCCCAGCTTGATGCCAGGGGCACCACAAAATTTCCTTTGGTCCACATTTGCATGTTTGCTGCAAACACCATTGTAGCCAGCAGTAACATGCTGAGAGTCGCCATCACCAACGGCATCCGGACAAGGATCAGAGTGCTCAGCAAAGTCAGCACCACCAGCGCCACCACCTCCACACCCTGGACATAACGCGGGCTGTGTTTGATGCGATTGTCCAGAATCCCGGAAATGATACTTGCCTGAACTTCGACACCACTATAATTTTCGGATACTGGAGTAACCCGCATATCACGCAGGCCGATGGCGCTCGTACCCACCAGGACAATGGCGCCATCCAGTGGGTAGGCACCAGCTTCTCTCGATAGCACATCAGTGGCAGATATTATCGGAAAGCTGTTTTCATCATCGCGATAAGGAACCAGTACGGCACCATGTTCATCAACCGGAATTTTATTGTCTCCCAGTGTCAGCCATTCCAGATCGAGACTGTCGCGATCACTGTCGTCTCCAGAATAAAACACCAGGTCCAGCTTTGGATTGCCAAGCGCCAGGCTCGTGACCGCTAAAGCCAGTGACGGGTACCAGTCACCGTTCCACGATTGCACAACCGCGGCGCGGCGAAACGAACCGTCGGTATCCAGGCTTTGATTATTGATAAAACCGGTTGCAGCCGCCGCATCCACCAGCAATGGCAGGCTTGCGGTGTAGCTGAATCCTTCATGAATATTCAGTGAACTGCTGTGCTGCTCTTTCGTCAGTATCGGATTGCCCAGTTTGTTTGCCGGGGCGACTGTGTCGTCGCTGCTAAACGAAAACCCGATAACGGTGTTGCGCCCTTTGAGACTGTCCGCAAAAATCTGATCGAAATCGAGCCGTTTGCGCATTCCAGCCAGCGCTTGTTGGTAGCCGTTATTGTCCGCGAGCTGATTCTTTGCAAGGCTATCGAGCACCGTCAGCGTGCTGCGACCATCAGGTTCCGGGAAAATCGCGTCAAATCCCAGTACGGAAATGTGATAGTCATCAAACAGGGTATCGACAAATCGGGCCAGCTTGTCGCGCCCCCAGGGCCATTGCCCCTCAACCTGCATCGTACGCTCGTCTATATCGACGATGACAATGCGCTCATCGGGCGAATTTGGCAGGGTCAGAATCAACCGGGCATCGTAGGCGGCAGCTTCCAGACCCGTCAGAACGGGAAAAGTCACGCTACCTGTTGCGTGCAAATAAAATGGAACGAATATCACCAAAGAGATGACAAACCGTATAATGATGCGAAGATTCACAAGGGACCTTTAAAATACATACCTTAACTGGTTGATTTGAGTTAAAGTTTAACTGAAAGATCTGGTATGGAAATGTGCGTTGGTGCACAAAAACCTGCGGTTGCACTTGTGGCTGCCAAGCTCAACACCTTATGATGTGCGTCATTTGTATTTGTGCCCACGCGCTACCCGGTTCGGCAAACGAGGATTCATGGAAATAGCTGGTAAATTCAATGCGTTAACCAGAATTGGTAGCGACGAGAAGCAAGTGCTTTTGAAATATGGCCCACCCCTGGTGACGGCTATAGTGGTACTGTGGATCGCAGCCAGGCTGGTCAGTCTGACCTGGCTTTTGCTGGACCGACCCGCCTATGACGCCAATCCGGACACAACGGTGGCGGCCGCCCCGGACCCCGGGACTACCGTGGACAGCGCTGCGGCCATCAGCACCATCCAGCAGGCGCATCTGTTTGGAAAATATGTTCCGCCGCCGGCCACTGATTCGACTGCTCCTGCTGTCGAAGAGCCCACTGATTTGCCGGTGATATCACTCGCGGACCTGACGCTAAAGGGCACGGTTGCATCGACATCCAAAGACAATGGACTGGCCATAGTCGAACACCGCGGTGAGGAGAAAGTGTTCACCATTGACGACACCATTGCCTCAGGTCTGGTGCTAAAGCGCGTTCTTTCGCAAGAGATCCATGTCAGTCAGCGCGGCAAGATGTCAAAGATTCCGCTGGCCAAAACAGGTGACAACGGCGCCACTGGACGCCGATCGACTACGACCAGCACGTCGCGCCGGGCTAACCGCGCACCGGCCAGGGCATCGGTATCCAGCAACAATGTACGCTCCAACCTGGCAACCAAGCTGGGAGATTTGTTGCGTCCACAGCCTGTCTTTCAGGACGGCAAACAGCTCGGGTACCGGGTTTATCCAGGGCGCAAGCGGGATCAGTTCAAGGCTCTTGGGCTCAAACCCGGCGACCTCGTCACCGAAATAAATGGCACACCACTTAATGACCCGACGCGAGGACTGGAGATATTCCGCTCATTGAACGAATCCACCCAGGTGTCCGTCAGCATTCAACGCAACGGGGCACAAACTTCATTAGTGCTGGACACATCACAGCTGAATGCAGCGGGTAGCCAGTAAGCTGCCCGGGTTTGCGATGTGACTCACCACTTGACAGCCCAACCCAAAGATCACCGATAAAATGAGAAATCAACGCATGAGCGATACGCACAGAACAATAACATTGCACGCCCCCAACACAGCCTGGATTTTGAAACATGCGCTGGTTTGGCTTTGTCTCGGTGTCGTCCTGACCGCCACGCTGACAAAGTCTTCCTACGCACAGGACGAGACTGTCGTTGAGCAACAGATGATTACCCCCAATTACAAGGACGTGGACATTCGCCAGATTGTTGAAACGGTCAGCGAACTGACAGGCAAGAATTTTCTGCTTGATTCCAGGGTCAAGGGCAATGTCACGATGATCTCTGAAACACCCATGCCTGTCGATGCCTTTTACGAAACGTTTCTCTCGATACTCCAGGTTTACGGCTTTGTCGCGGTGCCATCAGGTAACACCGTGAAAATCATGCCCGATACCAATGTTCGCCAGGTTTCCGGTACTGGAGCCGACCCAAACAGCAACAGAGCCGCGGGTGACGAAATTGTCACAGAGGTGATCCAGGTCAATAACGTCGGGGCGGCTCAGCTGGTCCCCAGTCTGCGCCCGTTGGTGCCACAATACGGGCACCTGGCCGCGCATCCGGCTTCCAATATGTTGATCATATCTGATCGCGCTGGCAATGTGCGCCGCCTCAAACGAATCATACGGCGCATCGACCAAAGCAGCGACGAGGATATTGAAGTGATCCCTCTGGAGCATGCCTCGGCCAATGAATTGTCGCGCATCCTCACTACCATGAATCAAGCCAACGCACGCGGTGGTGACTCCGGTTCCACCCCCATTGTGTTGACAGCAGATGAACGCACCAACAGTATTCTGGTCAGTGGGGACAAAAATGGCCGCCTGCGTTTTCGCACACTGATTGCCCACCTTGACACACCTCTCGAAGAGGGCGGCAATACCCAGGTGGTTTATTTGCGCTATGCCAACGCCGAAGATCTGGCAACCAAGTTAGCCGAACAAATCCGGGGTAATACACCCACCGGCAGCCCACAGCAGGCGTTGCCGCAAAACTCCGTGAACATATGGGCTGATCCGGACACCAATGCACTGGTCATCACTGCCCCTCCGAAGGTGATGCGTTCATTGAAAAGCGTGATTGATCAGATTGACATTCGGCGTGCCCAGGTACACGTGGAAGCCATTCTGGTTGAAGTCACATCTGACAAATCTGCGGAACTGGGGCTCACCTGGGCGTTAGATGGAACTAATGATGTTGCCGGCGCGGGTCTGACTAACTTTTCCAATGCCGGTAGCAGCGTGGTCAGTGTCGGCGGAGCGGTTCTGGGTGGCGCACCGGAATCTGCACTTGGCTCGATCGGCAGCGGTCTGACTTTCGGGGTCGGCCGCATCACAGACACGGGTACCAGCATCGCTGCAATCGCCAACTTTTTTGCCGGCGACGGCAATACGAATATTTTGTCTACGCCATCGGTGGTGACGATGGACAACGAAGAGGCGGAAATTCGTGTCGGGCAGGAGGTGCCGTTTTTGACTGGTAGTTTTTCCAATACCGGCGGAACCGTAGGTGCAGTCAATCCGTTTCAGACCGTGCAACGTAAGGACGTCGGCATTATGCTGAAAATTACACCGCAAATTAATGAAGGCGATGCAGTAATCCTGGATATCGAACTTGAAGCATCCAGCATCAGCCAGGGAGCGGAGAGCAACATTGACCTGGTGACCAATCAGCGCACGATCACCCAGCGGGTCGTAGTGGAAGACGGGGGCATCATTGTGCTCGGTGGATTGATTGACGATTCCTTGTTGGAAAGTGATCAGCGCGTGCCTGTCTTGTCAGCCATTCCGCTGCTGGGTAACCTGTTTCGGTCCCGTTCCACCACGAAGGTCAAACGCAATTTGATGGTGTTCATCCGCCCCAAGATTCTTCGCGATGGCGTACAGGCTGCCATGCAAACCAACGCCAAATACAATTACATACGTCAACAGCAACTGGGGCAGCGCGATGCAATTTCGCTGATGCCCAATTTGCCTCGTCCTGCACTGCCGCCGATCGAAGAAGCGCTGGAGCAGGAAGCGCCATTGTTCAACAAGCAATAGACTATGGATACGAACCAGGTTCCAACCCCTGACGAAGGGCTACCGCCAGACTCAGACCAAGACATGGAGGCTGAGGACAGTGCTTCGCTGTTACCGTTTTCGTTTGCCCGCAGGCACGGCATACTGATCGAAGCCAGCGACGATCACAGGACGCATGTGCTGTGCCTGGAATCCACGCCTGTGTTGGCATTGTCAGAAGTCCGCCGCATCACCGGCTTGCCCATCAAACTCAGACGCGTTTCGGATGAAGAGTTTGATGTCTTGCTACAACACAGCTACGAAGGCGGTGATTCCAATCGCGCAATGGAAATGGTAGAGGGCTTAAATGAGGATACCGATTTGTTCTCGGTGGCTCAGGCCCTGCCGGAACCGTCGGATTTGCTCGAAGCCGATGATGACGCCCCGATTATTCGCCTGATCAATGCGGTACTGACAGAAGCGGTCAAAGAAAGCGCGTCGGATATCCATATTGAGCCATTTGAAAATCGGTTGGTCGTGCGCTTTCGCGTCGATGGTGTCTTGCGAGAAGTGCTGCAAAGCCGTCGGGCCCTGGCCCCACTTGTGGTGTCACGCATCAAAGTGATGTCAAAACTCGATATCGCTGAGCGTCGCGTGCCGCAGGATGGCCGGATTTCTTTGCGGATTGCAGGACGCGCTGTTGATGTGCGTGTGTCGACCATGCCATCAGGTCATGGCGAGCGCGTAGTGATGCGCCTGTTGGACAAACAGGCTGGAAAACTTGACCTGACACAACTGGGCATGAGCACCAAGGCACAACAGCAATTTAATCAGCTGATCGACAAACCACATGGAATCATCCTGGTTACCGGACCAACCGGCTCCGGTAAAACCACGACTCTTTATTCGGGGCTAGATCGGATCAATGATAAAACGCGCAACATTATGACCGTGGAAGACCCGATTGAGTACTATATTGACGGCATTGGACAGACGCAGGTCAACACCAAAGTCGATATGACGTTTGCGCGCGGACTGAGGGCCATCTTGCGACAGGATCCTGATGTGGTCATGGTTGGCGAAATCCGCGATTTGGAGACCGCGGAAATCGCGGTACAGTCCAGTCTGACAGGTCACCTGGTGTTATCGACACTGCACACAAATACCGCCGTTGGCGCGGTCACCCGCCTGCGCGATATGGGCGTCGAACCATTTTTATTATCGTCGAGCCTGGTGGGCGTGCTGGCACAGCGTCTGGTACGGGTGTTATGTAACAACTGCAAAATCGCTGTAAGCCCTTCGGAACTCGAGACTAAACTGCTGCATCTTGACAATCCTGCAATGACAACGATTTACAAGCCAGGGAAATGCGGGGAGTGCGGCGCCAGTGGTTTTCGGGGGCGTACCGGCATCTATGAACTGATTGCTCTTGATGACAAGATTCGCACCATGATCCACGACGGTGCCAGTGAACAGGAACTCGAAGCCTATGCGCGCACTCTGTCTCACGGCATTCGCGACGATGGACGCCGTAAAGTGCTGGCAGGTGACACTACTCTCGAAGAGGTCCTGCGAGTGACGCAAGAAGACTAGTGGCCGCGTTTGAATACAAAGCCTTTGACGGTGCGGGCAAAGAGAAAAAAGGCCTGCTTGAGGGCGATACAGCGCGCCAGGTGCGGCGGAAACTGCGTGAACAGCAGTTGATGCCGATCGAAGTTCGGGAGGTCGCACAACAAAACAACAAAGAAACATCCCACCAGCTGCAAAGCTCGCGCAATCGTCTCAGCACTACGGAACTGGCCTTGTTGACCCGTCAACTTGCGACCATGTTAAAAGCCGGCACCCCGCTCGATGAATCGCTGCAGGCGGTGGCGGAACAGTCCGAAGCTCCCAAAACCAAGCGCCTGTTGCTCGGCGTACGTTCGCGGGTTATGGAGGGTCATTCACTGGCCGATGGTTTCAGCAGTTTTCCGAACGCCTTCCCGGAAATTTATCGCTCCAGCGTCGGCGCCGGCGAGCAATCAGGTCACCTGGACAGTGTGCTCGAGCATCTGGCTGAATACACGGAAAAGCAGCACGCCATTCGTCAAAAAGTACTCCTGGCCTTTTTGTATCCGTCGTTCCTAACCATCGTCGCCGTGGGAATTGTTGGGTTCCTGATGGTCAGTATCGTGCCGAAACTGGTGGATATTTTTGCGGACATCGAACAGGAACTGCCCTTCATTACCACGGCGCTGATTGCCATCAGTGATTTTTTGCAAAACCATGGACTGATAATGATCGTGGCGATTGTGGCTGTGATCGTGGCGCTCCGCCTGATATTTCGCAATGAGGGTCCGAAAAGAAAACTGCACACATTGTTTTTGCGTCTGCCATTGATGGGACGATTTATTCGCAGCAATAACACGGCACAATTTGCTAACACGCTCAGCATGATGGCTGCCAGCGGCGTACCGATCCTCACTGCGCTGCATACCGCCGGCAGCGTCATTACCAACCTGCCAATGCGTGAAGCGGTGGAAGCAGCCACGGTGCGTGTCCGGGAAGGCGCATCAATTGGCAAGTCCTTGTCCATGAGCAAGCTGTTTCCACCGATGACCATGCATCTGATTAAAATTGGTGAAGCCAGCGGTGAACTTGAGGAAATGCTCGGCAGAGCCGCCGAGAACCAGGAACGCGAACTGGATACAATGCGCACCGCCCTTACCAGTCTTATGGGACCAATGATGATCCTGATTATGGGTGGCATTGTAGTGTTGATCGTTCTGGCTATTTTACTTCCCATTATGAGTCTTAATGACCTCACCGCCTGATCTTCAGGCCCTCTGCAAATTGTGAACCAGTTCCGGGAATCCTTGCCCACCCTGTTGCTAGATAGAAGCTGTGGTTTTTCTTAGAACCCAAGCGGCCCAAATTTGCACAGGTGAATCATGATGTCTCACGAAACCCGCGACAACGATTTTGATAATACAGTGACCGATGATGAAGGCATGACCGATACATCGGTATTTGATGCGGAAGAGATCGTCCGCAGCATTGAAAATGTAGCCGCCAAACGCAACAGTGTCATCGTCGATCCGGGAGTTGAGTCGCGCCGGCGTTTTGAAGCGTTACAGGAAGAGAAACGGCTGAAGGAAGAACTGCGTGATCTGGACGACTACGATTTTGACGACGGTGATTTTGACGATTAATGTCTGCGGCGCGGCGACGCTGAAACATTCCCAGGGCCACCACAGCCCGGCCGGCCCCGCCCGGTGACCGCTTGTTTGTCGCCACCAGGCTGTTACAGACACATTTAATGAAAATCTCTGGAAGGTGCAGTCAGTCGACCAAGCCGTGCTGAGTCATCATGCAGAGAATGTGCGATCAGATGTAACACGCCTCCCTGCTGCTGAGTTTCACCACAAACCCTTAACAAACGTGATCCCAGCAATGCCCGCCGATCGCGTTCTGCAATTTTTTTCCACACCACCAGATTGACGTGACCGGTCTCATCTTCCAGCGTCACAAAAGTAACCCCACTGGCAGTGCCGGGCCGCTGACGTGTCACGACCAGTCCCGCGATTTGCACACGGGTCCCGGCAGGCAAGCCCCATAAAGCCTCTGCGGTATACAGTTGCTCGCGCGCATAGCCGTCACGCAACAACGCCAGCGGATGCTGGTCAAGACTCAGGCCCAGGTATTCATAATCGGCCACCAGGGTTTCACCCGCAGTCGGTCGATTGAGCAGTGCCTCGCCCTCGGGTATATGGATTTGCGGCATGAGTGGTGTACCCGGTTCAATCCCGGCCACCTGCCAGCGCGCTTTATGCCGATGTCCGGCAAATTCTTCCAGTGCCCCACCGCTGGCAAGTAACTCCATGTCACGCCGGTCCAGCGCAGCGCGACAGGCGGCATCGGCAGCGCTGCAAAACAGACCCTGATGACGAGCCTCTGCCAGCCTGTGTGCCGCCGCTTCTTTAAAGCCCTTGACCCGCGAAAAACCAAGGCGCAGACACGCCGCACCGTTAGCATCAGCTTCCAAAGAGCAGTCCCAGAAACTGTGGTTTACAGCCACCGGCAATATGGCAACATCGTGCTGGCGCGCGGCACGCACCAGCTGCGCCGGTGCATAAAAGCCCATCGGCAGGCTGTTGAGCATCGCGCAAAAAAATGCCGCCGGCTCATAGCGCTTGAGCCAGGCGGACACATAGACAATCAGTGCAAAACTGGCGGAATGGGACTCTGGAAATCCATACTCACCAAAACCCTGAATCTGGCGAAACACTTTTTCTGCAAAATCCCGGGCATAACCGCGCGCCTGCATGCCGTCGATCAGGCGTTCTTCAAAAGGACCCAGACCACCTTTGCGCTTCCAGGCTGCCATCGCACGGCGCAGACGATCTGCTTCGCCGGCTGAAAAACCCGCTGCAACCATGGCCAGATGCATCACCTGTTCCTGAAAAATGGGTACGCCCAATGTCCGTTCCAGAACCGACTGAATCTCTTTGGAAGGATAGCTCACCGGTTCTTCGCCATTACGACGACGTAAATAAGGATGCACCATGTCGCCCTGAATCGGACCGGGACGCACAATGGCCACTTCAATGACCAGATCGTAAAAACACTGTGGGCGCAAGCGTGGCAGCATCGCCATTTGCGCACGTGATTCAATCTGAAAGACGCCGACGGTATCGGCGCGCGAAATCATTTCGTAGACCGCCGGGTCCTCCGCCGGAATGGTCGCCAGTGTCCATTGTTTATTACGAAATTTTTTGATCAGATCAAAGCTGCGATGTACCGCGGTCAACATACCCAGACCCAGCACATCGACTTTCAGCAAGCCAAGATCATCCAGATCATCCTTGTCCCACTGGATTACCGTGCGTTCCGCCATAGCCGCATTTTCGATCGGCACCAGTTCATGCAATGGTCCGCGCGAGATCACAAAACCGCCTACGTGTTGTGAAAGATGTCGTGGAAACCCCAGAATTTCGCGCACCAGTGCCAGCAACTGCCGGATCATCGGATTTTGCGGATCAAACCCCGCCTCGCGCACACGCTCTTCCCTGATTGTACGTCCATCCCACCATTGCATGGCGCGCGCCAGGCGATCGGTTTGCAGATCATCGAGCCCCAGCGCCTTACCGACATCACGCATTGCACTGCGCGGGCGATAGCAGATAACCGTGGCAGTCAATGCAGCACGTTCACGACCGTATTTTTGATAAATATACTGAATGACTTCTTCACGACGCTCATGCTCAAAATCAACATCGATGTCCGGTGGCTCGTTCCGCTCTTTGGAAATAAACCGCTCGAACAACATGGCCATGCGCGCCGGGTCAACTTCGGTAATGCCCAAACAAAAACACACGGCTGAATTGGCCGCCGAGCCCCGCCCCTGACATAAAATGCCCTGCTCTTTGGCAAAGCGGACAATGTCGTAAACGGTTAAGAAATATTTTTCATAGTGCAGTTCTGCAATGAGCTGCAGTTCATGCTCAATCATATTTCGTACTTTCGTACTGACCCCCTGTGGCCAGCGTTTACGCGCGCCGGCCAGGCTCAGGTGACGCAAATACTCCTGCGCGGAGCGGCCTGACGGCACCACTTCATCAGGGTACTCATAGCGCAGCTCATCCAGTGAAAAATTACACTGTGCAGCAATGTGCGCGGTGTTGTTGAGCAACTCTTCAGGATACAGATGCGCCAGTGCGAGCGGTTTGCGCAAATGGCGCTCACCATTGGCGTACAGGCTAAAACCGGCATGATCGACGGTCGTGCCCTGCCTGATGGCCGTTACCGTGTCCTGCAATACCCGCCGTGCGCGCACGTGCATGTGTACACCACCGCTGGCAACCAGCGGCAGATTCACTGCACCGGCAAAGTCCTGCAGTTGCTGCAGCCGTGCCTGATCGTTACCATTAACGGACAGTTCAACAGCCAGCCACAAACGCTCCGCAAACCGCTCTTTCAGGCTCTGTGCCTGCGCCGGTAACGGTTTTTTTCCGGGGACCCACAACACTACACAGTGGTCACTGCCAGCGGCAAGCATCCGGCTGTTGATGCGGTATTCACCTTTGGCAGCGGCACGCCGGGCGGCCGTGATCAGACCGCATAGCTCGCTGTAACCGGTACGATTTTTGGCAAGCAACACCAGGTGGAATTTATCCTCACACGCAAACTCACTGCCAATAATCAGTTTGAGATTGTGTTCTTTGGCCTCCACATGGGCACGCACCACGCCAGCCACCGAACATTCATCCGTCAGCGCCAATGCCGTGTATTTCAGCCGGGCCGCTTGCTGTACCAACTCTTCGGGATGCGACGCACCGCGCAAAAACGTGAAATTACTAATGCAGTGCAGCTCTGCATACTCTGGAGGGTTTACAGGACTTATAAAATTTGCTGACATTCCGCCACCGTCGTTGTGCTGCTAGGCGAACATACCGTGCAGATACCATGCATAGTGCGTCTGTTGATCATTCGACGGGTGATGGTTCTTCTGTGCGTCACTTGCCTGATCATCGCTTGCCCACTCATGGTGTGCCCGCTCGCGGTAAATCCACAAACACAGGCCCTGGGTATTGGTCGCGATAAAGTAATCGCGCGCGACATCCTGACCATCCCACCAACCACTTTCGATACGCTCAGGTCCGTGTACGCGTGTTAATACACCATGCCAATGGGGCTTGCCTTGCCGCAACGGCATACGGCAGGGGTCCGACAGCACCCACAACGGCCGCCGACGCTGCTTCCAGGCGTTGCTCGGGGTGCCTGGTTCGGCATATTTCCAGGCCTGCTCCGGACGGTGTTCAGGCACCAGACACAAACCGGTTACCGCGCGCACGCCCAGCCGTGCGCGTAATTTTTCCACCAGCTCCGGCCAGTGCACTTCGTGGTGTGCCGCATCGTCAAACAGGTCACCATCGCTGCCAGCCAGGGGATACAACAATCCCGACTCCATGGTGACCGCGACTACCGGCTCCGGCAGTTCAAGCTGCTCAAGTTTCTGGTGCAGCAATGAAGCCAGGCGCTGTTCATCACGGCAAACCGCCGCCATGCCAAGTTCCACGACGCTGGCCGACGCATCCTGGTGATACAAGCGCACGCGCAATTTCTGGATACCGCTTTGGCGGCCGCACAAAAATCCTGTTAATTCCCTGAGCAACTGTTCAAGGCCATTAAAAATCATGTCCAGCTTATCCAGCGCAAACAAAAACTCGCGCCTGGCCACATAGCGTTCAGGGGTTTGATAGTTTTCACGCGGATCAGGCGCTTTGCCAAGTGCCCGATCGAGCTCCGCAAGACGTTGTTTGCCAATACGTCTGGCAAAACCATCGCGCGGCAGACGCAGACAGTCACGCAAACGGTGTATGCCCATGCCACGCAAACGCGTCAGTGTGTCCGCAGCCCAGCCTGTGCAGGTCACTGGTAACTCACCAAGCTCGGTATGCAGCTGTGCCGCATCTGCGGCAATGTGTCCACTATGGTGCCGACACAGCCACAGCGCTGCGGTAGGCGTTGGCGCAATCGCATGATAATGCTGCAGGCCCAGTGCGTGAATATCCTGCTTCAGCTTCTGCAGCAGCGCCTGGAGACCGCCGAACAATGCCAGACTGCCTCTGATCTCAAGTAACACGGATTCGGGTGAATGTAGCGACACCATCGGCGTATATTTTTTGGCCCAGCCTGCCAGACGCTTGAGCACCTCCTGCTCCTGCGCTTTATTTTGCGCCACCAGTTTGAGCTCCGGAATCAGTGCATAGGCGGCCGATAACGCCATACCCGCCTGGATACCACAATCGTTGGCAGCCTGGTTGCAGGCGATCACCACAGAGCGCCCGCCCTCTTCGCTCACTACGGCAAAGGCATGACCATCGGTCTGGTTACGGACCTGGTCATGACACAACGCCTCGAGCGGCAAATCATAAAAACGCAATGCCAGCCACAAATGTTCCTGACAAAAATCTGCGGCCGATGATTCGCAAATAAGCTGGGCCGTATGGGCAGACGAAGTGTGGCCTGATTCAACAGGACCTGGCTCAACAAACCCGGTTTCAACAGGGCCTGCATCAGCCAGTGCCGCGTCGGTAAATAATGCCAATGATTTGCCCGGCTTGCTCATGACTCATGCCCGCAACGGACTCAGGGGTTCAAAAAATCCGCTGCAATACGCAACGGTCGCCCGCCACGGCTTTTCAGAAGGTGAAGCGTTTTATGGGTCTGCTCAGACAACAACCGCAAACGCACAGCTGCTGGCGAATGCTGTCGCCGTGCAGCAGCATCACGAAACACGATGCCCCAGCTATCGCCCTCTTCTGCGGCAAGCTGCAACCGCCGCAGCGATTGCGCATCGGCTTTGGACGCCCACAGCAATACTGCTGAACAGGTTCCGCAACGCAGCGCCTGCTCTGCCGCCCACAATACATCCATGCCTTTTTTGGCGTGCACTATCAGCATGCGCGACAGCTTGATCCCCCCATCGGCAAGTGCCGGCGCATACGGCACAAATGGCGGTGCGATCCAGCTGACCCAGCGGTGCTGATCTTTGGCACCGTCCGCACTTAACCGCGCCAGTGCCGGCATCACCAGCTGCAACTCGCCGCTACCGGGCTTATCAATCAGAATTTCTGTCAATGCGGCCCGCGGCCAGCCGCCACCTGGCAAAAACTGATCAAGCACTGCATGACCAGTGGCGATATGTGCATCGCGCAAACCTGGTTTCCGGCTACCGCGCCAGAGCTTTCTGTTATCGAGTAATTTTTCCAGTACGTCATTCATTTAAGGTAAAGGTATCCACTGGAAAGCCAACAGGACTTTCCGATTTTGTTACTTACGATAAAACCCGCCCTGATGACACAGATGGGAAAACAGCCAGAATCAAACTCTCTTCAACACCTGTAAAGACAATAAAAGAACAGCATTAATTTTCTTTACCGTCTGCGTTGTGGCAACGCCCATCAAAAGATCGAACCTGATGGCTGCTACTGTGGCTGCACCAACCCAAAAACCCGGGGCAGATGGCTGTTCCTGTCGCCACGTCACTGCAAAACAGCTTGACTGTGACCTCTTCTGCCCGGATTTTGTCAGTGCAAAAAGATAACTCCGGGCTGTTCTTTTCCGATAAACTCAATGCCTGATACTAACCTGCTCTTTTTCAGACATTACACCGCCTGACATTGACTCGGAGCTCTTTTGTTATAACGGTGGCCCGTAATCCTTTACAGGCCAATGTTCATATGAACAACCGTCAATGGTCACGACGTATCACGCCCACCACAATGCCTTCGATCACCAGGGATTCAAATTCCAGATCCACTTTGATGGGATCGAAGTCCGGGTTCTCAGGTATCAGCCAGACTTCCTTGCCTTTTTGTCGGTAACGCTTGACCGTCACTTCATCTTCAAGACGGGCCACCACGATTTGGTTGTGACGCACATCCGGCGTGCGGTGCACCGCGACCAGATCGCCACTGAAAATGCCCACATCTTTCATGCTCATGCCGTGCACCTGCAACAGGTAATGCGGCTGGGGATGAAACAGCGCCGGGTCAACCTGAAACCGGCCTTCGATATGTTCCTGGGCCAGAATCGGGGAACCGGCAGCCACCCTGCCGACCAGCGGCAAGCCCTGTTCTTCACGCATGCCATCGTTGACGGCATCTTTTAGACGGATGCCGCGTGATGCACCGGGGATCAGTTCCAGCGCACCCTTTTTCTGCAAGGCTTTTAAATGTTCCTCAGCCGCGTTGGCTGATTTAAAACCCAGGCGCCTGGCAATCTCGGCACGCGTCGGTGGCATGCCCGTTTCATCAATGATGTCGTAGACCAGCTGCAGGACTTCTTTTTGTCGGGGAGTCAGATCGCGCATGATAAACCCTTGTCTGTATAAATCATCAGTAACTGTATATAATCACAGTTACCGGGGTTCGGCAAGTGTTTTCAGAAAATTTATATAGGCGTATGAATTACAAAGAAATGATCAGGGCTGCCGGCGTAACCGAAAAGATTGTGATCCCGCTTGAACCCGAAATATCAGAGCGTTACGAACCCGGACCTCCCACGCTTTCAACGTCGGGAACGGATCTATTCCGCGTCCAGAAAATCCACCAGCTTGCCGCTCGTGCGACGCAGCCTGCCACTGAGCGTCAGGGCAATCTTTAACAGCACGACATTGGCAAGCGCAGGCTTTTCTTTGAGAAGATCCTCAAAACGCTCGCCCCACAACACCAGCAAAGTGGTGTCTTCTCCGGCGCGTACAGATGCGGATGCGGGGTAGCCGTCTATCAGTGAGATTTCACCCATGGCTCTGCCGCGGCCAAGTTTTGCCAGACTGCTGCGTTCTCCGCCAGCTCCTTCTTTTTCGACCAACAGGGCACCGGCTGAAACAATCCCCAGCAACCGGGAAACGCTGCCCTCATCAATGATGATCGTATCTTTTGGAAAGTGATACTGATCAAAATACACCGCGAGCGATTCAAGCTGCCGCCATTCACAATCGCGCAGCCAGCGGCTGGCATCAATCGCCTGCGCTTTATCCACGACAGTTGCGCTATCAGGTAAAATTTTAGCCAGCGCTTTGTTTTGCTCCATCCCCTGTGCCTCTGTAGATAGGGTGAATAAGTTTCCTGTTGAATGTACAGAGTTGGCGCAAAGAAGGCGAGCGGCAAAGACTGCAAATGCAGCGGTCGGAAGTCTTCCCACCGATGGTGACAGATCTGGCGTAACGTGCGCAGGAGCTGCTTCCCACCGCGGACTGCGTTCAAATTATTCAGAGCACAATTGCGATTAGAATTCGCTTGCATTGTGTTCAGTGTCTGAAATCCGGATGTTGGAAGACGCCCCTGCAGAGGGCTGTGTCTGATGGTGACTGGATACTACCCTTGGTGTGTTGGCCGTCTGATCTGTTTAGCAATCAAAGAAAACAGGCAGCATGGAGCGACGAAGTCACCCCAAAGGCTATTGCACCCCTAACCTGGGTCAGCCTGCCGCTGCCATACGACATGCCTGACAGAATGTAGGGTATTTGCCGCGGGAAATGCGAAAATTAATCGCAAACCCGAAATCCGCCACAATCTGTAATAATAAGATTTCTGAAAACCGGGAGAAGACGACTTGAGCAGACTAACCGGCGGGACACTGAGTATCGATGTGGGAGGGACCGGCATCAAGGGCATGGTTCTGAATCCGCAGGGCGAACCACTGAACGACAAAGTCCGTATTCGCACACCCAGACCTGCCGACCCTGCCGCGATACTCAAGGTCATTGCAAAATTAACGAAGACACAACCGGACTTCAGGCGCATCTCAATCGGCTTCCCGGGAGTCGTTCAGTATGGCGTCATCAGCAGCGCACCTAATCTGGACGGCGACTGGGCTGGTGTGCCGCTGGCTGAACGTGTCAGACAACTGACCGGCAAGCCTTGTCGGGTGGCTAACGATGCAGACATGCAAGGCTATGGTGCAATCGAAGGATCAGGCGTGGAAATGGTGCTCACCCTTGGCACCGGGATGGGGTCTGCCGTGTTTTCCAACGGCCACCTGGTACCGAATCTTGAACTGGGCCATCATCCGTGCGCCGATGGCCTGACCTATGAACAACTGGTCGGCAAAGCCGCTCGCAAGACATGCGGCAATGCCAGCTGGAACCAGCGGGTGAAACTGGTTATCGACCTGGTCCGGCGCATATGGAACCCGCGGGTGCTTTACATCGGCGGTGGCAACGTCAAACACCTGACGTTCGCTCTACCGCATAATGTGCGCACTGTGGCAAACGTCGCCGGCATCATTGGCGGTATCTGTCTGTGGGAGGACGAAGATCACTGAACATCCGGATTATTAGCCCAATTCGTCGATCCAAACGTTTGTGCCGTTATGGCCGACCCACGTTGTCCGGCTGATGTTTACCAATCACTTCATTGGCAACCAGTAATTCTACGGAATCAGGGTAATCGTCCGGCAAATCCACAACTTCAGTCGATGGTGCGCATTGCCATGTCTCGTTGTCCCGCTCCAGCGCCGCAATAACAGCATCTTTGGCCCGACATTGCGCCTCCAGATCCGCGACCCGTGCTTCGGCGTGCTGCGCCCGGCTCGCATCGTCTTCGAATTCGTCCAGCAGCGCCATAACCATTGCGAGTTCTTTTTTCAGGCTTGTTACATCATCACCGGGTGCGCTCGCCGTACGCGTGCGCTCAGCAAGCAATTCTCGCAGCCTGGCGATTTCGCTATCTTTGCGGTCCAGCTCGCACACATGCTCGTGGCGCTCGCTGTGTAGTTTTCGACGCAAAAAGGCAATGCGATCCTCGCGACGTGTCAGCGAGCGATGCACTGCGGCCAGTTCGTTGGTGCAGTCATGTTCTCGTGCAGAGTCATTTTCAGCGATTGATTGCGCCGGCTCGCGGCCTAACAGGCGTTGCATAAACATCGTGATGACTCCTTTTGTGCATGTCCAGTGAGTTCATCATTCCACTCCTTCCATACCTGCAGTATCAGGTAAGCGACTCAGCCGATTCAGGGAAAACACCCAGCCACAGCGCACCAACCAATCTGGTGACCCGAAATTGAACCAAACAGTAATCTGCGGATGCGGGTCAACCGGTCATCAGGCTGCCGGGAACCCCCTGCAAACCTGATATCCGGATCCGGGTGGCAGGAAATGAAGCTCAACATGTTGGCAACAAGAACATCCAGCCACCCTGAAGATAACAGCGGCCTGATCACACTCCGATGACGCGTCGGTGATGCCCCGATCTCGTCAATTGCCACGCGTGTGTGGACTTAACAGGCAACAAATGAATTGGGTTTTTCGGCGGCAGGTTAGTCTGGCTGAACATTCTGAAGCAAAGCACATTCTCACATCTTGCGTGTAACAAGAGCCTGATCACACCCTGATGTTATCCCGATTAAAAGGCTCTCGTCAGTTTGATTAGTTGCAAATGTACCTGGTTTATTGCCCTTTAGACTGTGCTGGCGGAACAGATTCAGTATAATCGGGCGCTCGCCTGCAGCAATCAGGACCACTATGCAGCCAACACTACTTGATCAGGGACTCGTACTCATGCTCGTTGGCATGGGCACGGTGTTTGTCTTCCTGACCTTGCTGGTTGCCGGCATGTCCCTGATGGCACTGGTCGTCAATCGCTTTATGACCACGCCCCCCGAACGCGGCGTCACAGACGAGGAAGTCGCCGCCATCACTGTGGCACTTGCCCGGCACCGTCAATCCCATTCTTAATTTTTTAATCGGAAATTTATGAGTAATAACAACCCCCTGGGGATAACCGAATTAGTGCTGCGCGACGGGCATCAGAGTCTGTTAGCAACGCGCATGCGCATCGACGATATGCTACCGATCGCCGCCAAACTCGATCAGGTGGGATTCTGGTCGATAGAGTCCTGGGGTGGCGCAACATTTGATGCCTGCATTCGCTATCTTGGCGAAGACCCGTGGGAGCGCATCCGGCGACTGAAGGCAGCGATGCCGAATACGCCGCAACAAATGTTGTTTCGTGGACAGAACATACTGGGCTATCGACATTATGCCGATGACCTGGTGGAGAAGTTTGTTGAGCGCTGCGCGGTCAATGGGGTTGATGTTTTTCGCATCTTTGATGCGCTCAACGATTTGAGAAACCTTGAAACTGCCATCAAGGCAACGTTAGCTGTGGGCAAACATGCCCAGGGCACAATGTCGTATACCGTCAGCGAAGTTCACACCGTTGACCTGTGGGTTGATATGGGCCGGCGCATCGAGGATATGGGTGCTGATTCGATTTGTATAAAAGACATGGCCGGTCTGCTACGCCCTTATGTAGCGTTTGAACTCGTCAGCCGCCTCAAGCAGGCCGTCAACATTCCTATTCATATGCAGTGCCATGCGACAACGGGGCTATCGACCGCAACCTGCGTCAAGGCAGCCGAAGCTGGTATCGATAACATTGACACCGCTGTGTCGTCGATGAGTATGACCTATGGCCATTCGCCGACCGAATCACTGGTGGCGATATTGGAAGGAACCGACAGAGATACGGGTCTGGACCTGATCCTTATCGAGGAAATTGCGGCCTATTTTCGGAAGGTCAGAAAAAAATACGCAAAATTCGAAGGCGCGTTGAAAGGCGTCGATTCGCGTATTCTTGTCGCCCAGGTCCCCGGGGGCATGCTGACCAATCTTGAAAACCAGCTTCGCGAGCAAAATGCGACTGATAAGCTGGATGATGTACTGGAAGAAATCCCACGCGTTCGCAAAGACCTGGGCATGCTGCCGCTGGTGACACCGACATCGCAAATCGTCGGTACGCAAGCTGTCATTAACGTCATGTCCGGCACGCGCTATGGCAACATTACCAGGGAAACTGCCGGTATTCTCAAAGGAGAGTACGGCGCCACTCCAACGACGGTTGATCAGAACCTGCAGGCCAAAGTGCTTGCTGGCGCCGCACCGGTGACCTGCCGGCCAGCTGATTTACTTGAACCTGAGCTCGATCGTCAGACGGCTGAGTTACAACGTTTGGCTAAAGAAAAAGACATCAGGCTTGCCGATGACGTTGTTGACGATGTGCTGACCTATGCATTATTCCCACAGGTCGGAACGAAGTTTCTTGAAAACCGTGATAACCCGGACGCGTTTGAGCCACCCCCTGGCACCGAATCAGATGCATTACCGGCTTCATCTGAAAAAGCCGGCGCATCGAACACGGCAGCGTCCGGTGCATCGTCTGGAACCGGGCCCGGTCTCTACTCGGTGCGAGTCAATGGCAAGGAGTTTACCGTCGAGGTTGCCGAGAGTGGCCAACTGGCAAAAGTGAGTGAAACACCCGTCAAACCAGCAAGGACCGACGGTTCAGGCGACACGGTCAAAGCCGTGCTTGCAGGCAACATCCTCAAGGTGCATGTCTCGCCCGGCAGCACCGTGAGCAGGGGTGATCCATTACTCATTGTTGAGGCGATGAAAATGGAGACCGTCGTGGCCGCACCAACCTCCGGTACAGTAGCTGAAGTGCTGGTAAGCGTTACTGATGCCGTCAAAGTCGGCGACGCGCTCGTCGTGATCAGTTGATGGCAGACTAGGCGGTGGAACTTCTCGAACAAATCTGGACAAGCTCCGGCTTGTATCAGATCAGGCCCGGGCAAATCGTTATGCTCGGTATCTGTTTACTGCTCCTGTACCTTGGCATCGTTCGCAAATTCGAACCATTACTGCTTGTCACGATTGGTTTTGGCGGCCTGCTGAGCAACATACCCGGCGTCGAAATCGCTACGGGTGATGGCTTGCTGCATTTATCCTATGTCGTTGGAATCGAGACCGGAGCATTCCCGCTAATCATTTTCATGGGTGTCGGTGCGCTTACCGACTTTGGCCCGCTGCTTGCCAACCCGCGCACGCTGTTCCTCGGCGCGGCGGCGCAATTTGGAATCTTTGCAACCTTGCTCGGCGCCCTGGGCCTGACTCAGTTAGGCGTGATGAACTTTTCACTGCGTGAGGCAGCCGCCATCGGCATCATCGGTGGTGCAGATGGTCCAACAGCAATTTATGTGGCTGGTCAACTTGCGCCACACTTGCTGGGGGCCATCGCCGTCGCGGCCTACTCTTATATGGCACTGGTTCCGCTGATCCAGCCACCTATTATGAAGTTGCTAACGACTGAAGCGGAACGCAAGATCGAGATGGTGCAGTTACGCGACGTGTCAAAAGCCGAGCGCGTTATTTTCCCTTTATTACTGCTGTTGTTGGTCGCACTTCTGTTACCCTCAGCGGCGCCATTGCTTGGCATGCTTTGTTTTGGCAACCTGATGCGCGAGTGCGGAGTCGTTGAAAGGCTATCAGATACCACTCAAAATGCGCTGATCAATATCGTGACTATCTTCCTGGGACTTGCCGTTGGCTCAAAGCTCAGCGCAGAGCAGTTTTTGGTACCAAGCACACTGGGCATCCTGTTGCTGGGAATGGTCGCGTTTGCAATTGGTACCGCAAGCGGAGTCATCATGGGTAAACTGCTCAACAAGATTTCTGCTCAACCCATCAATCCACTCATCGGCGCAGCAGGTGTATCAGCGGTACCTATGGCGGCACGTGTTGCCAACAAAGTGGGACTTGATGCCAACCCGCATAACATTTTACTGATGCACGCGATGGGTCCCAATGTCGCCGGCGTGATCGGTTCCGCAATTGCGGCCGGTATCATGATTCTGTTTGCTTCTTAGCACATAGTCCTCCAGAAGCGCATCGACAAAACCGCACACTCATCGCGTGCCGCATTTTATGCGACCAGCCTGCGTAGAATAACTTTGCGTCTGGATTGCGTTAGCCTGTGGCCATCAGGATTGCCCCACGGTTGCGAATTTCCATCGCTCAATTGCGCGGTAATACAATGAAGGCGATCAACATCTGTCGGTTGACAGTGATCCCGATCCCGGGTCCAGCGGCGCTCCTGACCTTTGTCATTGCGAATTTAAAGCATCACCAACCATCGCATGGCGGCCTGGAGTTCCGACCAGGATGCAATGAGCCCACGTTGGTAATGCACCTGTCTAATGCAAACATTCGGGTACCAGGGTTGATGTGTTGCAATTGTTTGCGAGATTCAGGTATGAATTTTCGGACAACTTACCATTTTTGCGTGAAAAATCAGCGGTTTTTATGGTTTAAACACTGCCAATCCTAGCCTTGTGTGATTTGCATCACAGTTATCACTCGTTGTGAATGAAACCATCCGATACCAGAGATTAAGACAAATGTTAAATGCGAGACCGCCATCGAAACCGACCATGCAAACTCTGCGCCTGTTGAATATCGGCCAATAACCATTGCGTCGATGGCCGTTGTCGCCATCAGCTACTGCCTTGCCGGTCATCTTTCCCTGCTGCTGGCTGTACCCCCCGGGTACGCAACTGCCATCTGGCCATCAGCCGGAATCGCCCTTGCTGCAACACTGCTATACGGTTCACGTATCTGGCCCGCAATCTGGGTAGGATCTCTGGCCGTCAATCTCTGGACTTCATTTGATGGTGTAGCTGCCGGTGATCTGGCCGTTATTGCCGCCGTCGCACTAATTGCTGCCGGCGCAAGTCTGCAGGCGGTTATAGCAGCGTGGTTGTTGCGAAGATTCGGTGTGTGGCCACACTCTCTTCAAAACGGTAAGACTGTTACCAGGTTCTTGCTGATTGGTGGACCGGTCGCTTGCACCGTAAACGCTTCAATCGGCGCTACTTCATTATTAATGGCAGGACTAATTGACAGCGGGGAATTTGGCTTCAACTGGTTAAACTGGTGGGTAGGAGACGCCATCGGTGTCACAGTGATTACTCCACTAGCCCTCATCTGGAGTGGTGCAATGGGCAGTTTCTGGCGGCGCCGCGCTGCCACTGTCACCGTACCCAGTTCTATTGCATTGGCCGCCGCAATTGCCTTGTTCCTGATCGCCTCTAACCGTGAACAGTCACGAATTCAATCTGAGTTTCGCGACACCGCATATAACATTGAAAGTGCGATCAAAACCGAACTAAACATCATAATTGCTACGCTGGGTGGAATACAGAGTTTCTTTGCAAGTTCTCAAAGTGTCGATGCTGACGAGTTTCGGATTTTTTCCAGGCGCGCACTGACAGAAAACCCGGAGTTGCTTGCATTGTCTTTTAACCGGCATGTGCCACACGCGCAAAGAGCTGCATACGAACAAAACGCTGACACCAGCCTACGATTACGATTTACGGAACGCAATGCATCGGGACAATTGATCCGGGCACAACACCGCGATCACTACACCGTAGTACAATTTATTGAACCCTTCGCATCCAATCGCACAGCACTCGGTCTCGATGTTGGTTTCGATCCAGCACGAAAAGATGCCATCCAGCGTGCTCGAAACACCGGGCATCCGGCAGCCACCAGTATGCTCCAGCTTGTACAGTCTGACACAACTGAACCTGGGCTACTGATATTCGCCCCGATTTACACCACGGCCGAGATACCACAAACGATTGTTAAGCGACAGAATAATATCGTTGGCTATGCGGTTGGCGTGATACTTATAAAAGAACTCCTGGAGACCGCCATTGCCGGGTTGCGGCTCGATCACGTGTCACTTGAGTTATACGATAATACTGATATCGATAACACTCAGCTTTTGACAACCTGGGGCATCGATGGCAATGCACTGTCACTATTATCTTCTGATCGCTCACTGACATTTGCTGGTCGCGAATGGCGGGTTAGCATCGGTGCAAATGCAGAGTACGTCGCGCTGCACCGGGCTCCGGGTCTGATCATGATCTTAACCATTGGACTTGTGCTGTGCGGTCTGCTTGGGGCGTTTAATCTGATATTGACTGGCAACGAGCGGCGCGAGGCATTACGAGCATCACGAGATGTTTTGACTGGGCTCGCAAATCGCAGTGAATTCGAACGCCGCCTGCGCAATGCATTAATATCGTGTAAGAGCCAGCATGCACAGCACGTTTTCGCCTATTGTGATTTGGATAGATTCAAGATTGTCAACGATACAGCTGGCCATCAGGCAGGTGATGATTTACTAAAAACCGTTGCTGGCTTGCTCCGGGCAAGACTCCGTGATCGCGACACGATTGCCCGCCTTGGTGGCGACGAGTTTGGTTTATTGTTAGAGCACTGCCCGATTGAAAAAGCGCGCGATATCGCCGAAAAGATTTGTCAGGATATTTTCAACTTTCATTTTACCTGGAACGATCACACATTTCGGATTGGTATCAGCATTGGCGTTGTTGCACTGACTGCCACTGACGACGACATTACCGATATCATGACGCGGGCGGATACTGCTTGCTACATGGCAAAAGACAGAGGTCGAAACCGTGTGCATGTAGTGCGTCCCGAAAACGCCCCACCACGTAATCGAAAGTCAGACTTGCAACGCGTGACAGAACTTCAAGCCAGAATCAAAAACAACGAACTGTTGATTTATCAACAGCCCATTCACGCATTAGATCAATTACAGCAAAAACCAATAGCTCATGAGTTGCTGCTACGAATACCGGGTACTGATAGTCAGGTTTCGCCTCCTGCAGGCATGATCTCGCTGGCTGAAAAACACGGCATCATCACCAAAATTGATCGGTGGGTCTTGCGTAGCTGCTTGCGAAAACATGAGCAGTTGTGCACAGATGGTTCAAGAATTAACATTAATCTGTCCGCAGCTTCGCTTAACGATGCGTCATTCGTGGATTTTATCCATAAAGAATTTGAGCACAGTAACATGGCACCCGACAGGCTGTGTTTTGAAATTACAGAGTCTGCAGCAATCCAGAACCTGGACTCGACGCTGCGCACTATGGAGCAAATCAAACGCCTGGGCTGTGAATTTGCCCTGGATGATTTTGGCGCGGGCGTAGCGTCATTTCGCAATCTTGATAAATTACCAGTTAGCTGGGTCAAAATTGACGGTCATTTGATTCAAGAGGTCGCATCAGACCCTGCAACCCGGGCTATGATACAGGCTATCCAGCATGTTGCGGATTCTATGGGTATTGCGACCATCGCAGAATGGGTCTCTGATGACGCCCTCCTCGCGCCATTGCAAGATATCGGCGTGGGCTACGTGCAGGGGTTTGCCATTGGGCGGCCCGAGCCGTGCGAAAATCTCAACAACGACAGCGGTGAGATTACTCATCCGAATATTGCCGCCGGTGTGGGTACATAAACAATCTTACCTTTACACGCCCGTCTATTTTTTTTAGTTTGTTGTCGTCCGACGAACCCTTAATTTTAGACCCGTCATTCACGATTATTTTGTCGAGCGGCCTGCTTCGTAACAGCATTAACCAATCAGGTAAACTGTCTGTAATTTTTTCGTGTCGACTCTATTTTGAGATAGTGTGTAGGATGAATATTTCAAAGTCTTTGTCATCAATTGAAATTGGGGAAAGAGCATGAGAACCCTGCTTTTTGCATCACTGGTAGCGCTACTGACACTGCCAACTTCTGGTGCCTCTCTGTCAATTACTGATCTGCCATCGTCGTTTCTGGCGGGCAATGTCTCGATAGACATCACTGATGACCGGGTTTACAGCCAGTACCAGCAGGGTGGTTTCAGTGCGTATGCCTTCACACGAGATGGTGAGTCGCGATTTCTGATGCAATATGACATTTTTGCACCAACGAGCTATTGGATCAGCGGCGCGCTGTTTGGTCGGGTGTTTGTTGATATCGCTACCGCCTATGATTTGACGACCGACGGTCATGAAATTAATGTTTACTTTGATCAGTTGATACCGCCTGTTGGTGATCAGTTCTTTTTGTCAGGAGTTTTTGGCGGCTCGACAGCTGCAACAATGGTGTTGGACGCAGATGGCATCGCCGGCGGCAGCGGGTTTTACCGCAGGGAAGAGTATCCGGATCAGGTGGAGTCAGGTAACCTGGGTTTTCTGGATACAAACGGCAACCCCGATGGACCCTTTGTATGCCTTGAATGTGGCATTGAATTCACGTTCAACCTGGTGTTTTTGGATTTTTCCAGTGGTTATCTGAATTTTAATTTCGCCGATACACGTCCTGATTTGATCTCTGCCATTGACTGGTTCGAAGGCAGTATGCCCTATGGCTATAATCTCAATATTGCCGTGCAAGCGGTGCCATTGCCTGCTGCATGGGTGTTGCTTGGCGGCGCACTTTTTATCCTGCGCCTGTTGAGCCGTAATTAACAGGTTACAACCCATTAAAAAGTGTCATAAAGTGTTTGCCTTATTACAAACATCAAGTGCATTTCTCTGCAAAACGGTCTTGCTTACCAAAGATTCATGCCCTAACTCCGGTCAGCCTTTTCAACATGCTGCCTGGTTATTTTTTGCGGCGTCGGTCCTCCAGTAGCTTTAGCCTGGCGCGGATTGCATCAATATCTTCTGACTGAAATCTGCCAGATTGCTCGAGTGCCCGCATAATCAGCTGCGCTGGCGAGTCGTCGAATGCCTGACGCACGAGTTCGGATGTCAATTGCATTTGCACGGTGCTCTTGTCTGATACGGGTCGGTAGACATGTGCGCGTTTTGACGTATCTCTTCGCACCAACCCCTTGCCGTGCATGATCTGGAGAAGTTTCAGCACCGTTGTGTAGCCGCACGACTTTGTCCGCGGCATGCGCTCATGCACGGATCGCACCGTCAAATGCCCGTGTTTCCACAACACATTCAATATGACCAGTTCAGCCCGGGTCGGTGTAACCGCAGTATCTGAATCATCCGATTTCATTACATTTGCCAGGTGCGGATGACAATACATCTACACTACACCGGCAACAAACGAAAGTCGACGTAGTTCATGCGTGTGAACAAAAAGCGGAAACGCTGCATCAACTGGCTGCTAAGCGTCTGTTTGTAAAACCAATTAATTTTACGACTGAAACGGCTGCTTTGAGGTGTAATTGTACATTCGCGACTTTATTAGACATAATACATAAATTTACTGACAGATATTTTCACATGGGTGTGGCATCATAAAATGTCGCAGTGTAATAAAAAATA
>JABDLQ010000077.1 GCA_013002925.1 Gammaproteobacteria bacterium
TACGTGCAGGCGCCGTTGCGGCGACATTGGCAGGCGGTGGATCGCCAGGGTCGCGCTGAAAATAATCAATGGCCAGAAACAGTCCCACGAGGACAGCGGTGCCTGCAATGAGCCATTTGCCAATCCCTTTGAAACTCCTCCCTGGAGACGTGTGTGATTCCAGGTCTTCAGCCAGTTCATTGGCGGTCTGATACCGATCATCCGGAGCCTTTTGCAGGCATTTTTTGATGACGTTACGCAGATATTCCGGGGCTTCGAAAGCAGACGGGGATAAATCGGGTTGTCGACCGAGGGTGCGCTGTGCGACGACTTCTTCGAGAGAGTGCCCTGAAAACGGGGCCTGCCCTTACAACATTTCGTAGAGTATCAAGCCAAGTGCGTAGATATCGGAACGGCCGTCAATCTCTCCACCGCGCGCCTGTTCCGGTGCCAGGTAATCGGGAGTCCCGACAAAATACCCGGTTTGAGTCAAGCGTGCTGATGCGGCCGAGCGTGCGACCCCAAAGTCGGTAATCACGGCATTATCATTGTCATCCACCAGAATGTTGGCCGGTTTTAAATCGCGATGCACGACGTGCTGGGCATGGGCGGCATTCAGGCCGCGGGCAATACCGGCTGCGATTTTCGTTGCACGTTCCGGATCGAGTTTGCCGTCGGTGTTGAGGATATCGTCCAGCGGCCGGCCCGGGATCAGGTCCATGGACAAAAAACTCAAGGTTTCGTGTTCGCCGATATCATGAATGCGCACGACGTTGGGGTGCGAAATCTGGCGGGCGAGTTTTAATTCGGATTCAAAACGCTGTATCGAGTTGCTGTCATCGGCAATGCTGGCGTGCAGGATTTTCAGGGCAACAACCAGGTCAAGGCGTGTGTCGTACGCGCGATAAACGGTGCCCATGGCGCCGACCCCAATCGTATCCTCGATGCGATAGCGTTCGGCCAGTACATCACCGCTGCGCAACAGTCGGGAATGCGCCTGACTCGTGCGTGTGGCGTCGAGGCTGGAATCCGAATCAGAAGTCATCTGCGTGACGCATTGCCTGAGCTTGGCCCGTAATTAAATGACACTATTGTGTGGTTCCCCGTAATTATCGGTTTCATCAGAAGCAGACTGCCAACCGCAGCCAAACATCTGATGTTACTGATTATCATACATGACTATGACACAACTATAGGGAGTACAGCCGCCCCCGGCACCTGCAGGGCAGGGTCCGTGTACCCCTTCGGGCGCTGGTCATCGTCAATTGGGCGTCAAAGCTGGGATTCGATCCAGCTCCACCGGACTCCGGCCGCCGGCTGCTGCCGAATTTTCGTGCTCTGACGTCCGATATCCGGAATGCGATGCTGTTGTGTGGCAACGCGCTCTCGCAGCCTTTCTACAGTGAGGTTTTCGCTGCCAGCCTGGTCGATCTGGTCAATTTGTTCGTCAATCTGTGAGGCCGCTACGACCAGCGCCGCATGTTCGGCAAGTTCGCCGAGTAATGTGACATCGAGATCCGTGAAGACTTTGCCGGGTTGGCGGCTGTCGGCATAAATCACCCCCAGAACACGCCCAAACAATGCCATCGGCAAGCACACGAGGGCGCGGGTCTGAGAGGCAATAATGCTAGCTTTCAATCCAAATTGCTGATGAACTGCGGCGTCACAGGTGACCACCGGTTTCCGGGTTTTCAGAGCCAGCTGCACCGCCGATGCACTGCCGATAAACTCATGTTGCGCGAAAGGCTTACCCTGATCACCCTGGCTACAAACTACCTGCAAATCACCATCCTCGCGGGTAAGCATCACAAAAGCCCGATCGGTTGCAGAAACAGACAGTGCGCTACTCATCAGGTTTTCGAGAACCTGCGAAATGTCGGCCGCGCTATCACTCATACGTTGGCGGCCGTTCATCGTCTGGTGCCGCAACCGCTGTTCCGCGTTAGTTTGTTGATTCTCCTGTTCCTGGGTCAGCAGCTCAAAGCGCAAGGCGAGGCTGCCAAGTCCAATCCAGGTATTGTTTGATAGCTTCGATTCGACCGTGGCGATACCGGCAACGGAAATGCCGTTTTTGCTGTTATCGTCCCGAATCACCCACCGTGAATCAATAAATTCCAGCAACGCATGGGTACGCGAAATTTCATCGTCATCAATGCAAATATCACAGGATGGATCACGCCCTATCGTATAGGAGTGACTCTCCCGCAGAAAAATTTGCCTGACCGGGTGGTCAACCTGAATGATGCTAAGCTGTGCGGACATGCACGAGCGTTCTCACGTTCAAAGATTATTGGCAAGCAGCGACAGACTGTAGCGCAACGTGCCGGAAACTGCGCGCAGCTGGCCCGCCACATTCGTCAAATCGCCCCGCGGACGCCAGGCATCCGGAATTTCACCGCCAGTGGCTTTTTTTATGGTGGCATCGAATTCGGCAAGGGCTTCGATGGCAGCCGCAAATCCATTTGTATTGTAATCTGCCTGGGCGCTGGCCAGCAGCGTGGTGAGCGCACCATGCAAGGTGGAGTCGATGCTGGACTGGTGAGTCGATAACAGGCCACTCAACTTACTGAATTTATCCAGCACTTTAGTTGCAGTGGGGCGCACGTCGGCTACGATCATGAATTCCGAGAACTCACCACCGCTACCACGCACGCGGTAACTTCCACTGCTGGTTCGTTCCGTAATGTCAAAAAAGTCGCCACCGTGTTCGGCTTTGAACAGGCGCAACGGTGTCCCGGGCGCATAGGGTAAATTATGAGTATGAATGGAAACGCTGGCCGTTCCGCGCAGCATTAAATCTCCGTCCGGGTCTGGTGCAATGGAGAGCAACACCGGAAATGCTGACGGGATTGTGACCGCCCCACCGGCAGGCAAACGGGCAATCAATAAGGCGTCATCAGGATCCACCTG
>JABDLQ010000097.1 GCA_013002925.1 Gammaproteobacteria bacterium
CCAAAACTGTGCGCCGGGCAGACCGGCCCCGAAATAATCAACCGTAACCGAAAAACCGCTTAGCGTTTCACCGGGTGCAATCCCGGCGATCAGGGCGAGCGAATCGTAAAAGCCATCGTCAGGCAAACCGGGATCCGGTTGAATGACAATGGAATCCCACCCGGGAGGTGCATCAGCTACGGTAGACAGGTTTGCGTAGAAATTGTGGTCAAAGTAGATCGTGAATTCATCAATATCCACACCCAGCGTATCGTTGGTCACGCTGTAATCATAGCGCCAGGTGTCGCCACCGAGACTGGTCGCGGTGAAGTCCATCATGGTTGCTGACGCTGTAAAGGCACAAAGCAGCACTGTAAATGAAAATGCTCGCAGAATTTTTTGCACTGCTTTCCCCTTGTAATTTTTTATTTTTTCTCTTTCCGACACTAGCGCGCTCGCACACGTACCACAACAGCACAACAAGTAAGTTGTTGATTGTTGACTGTATCACTCAAAAACAGTGCAGCTCCCGTGTGCCGGGCCGGTTGGTTTCGCGGGAACGCATTTAACAATATGCTGTTTAAAAGGGTTTGATACGTAGTATCAGAATGCCGGATGACTCCGAGATACCCTTCGATGACCGGCTAACCAAGATCATCAAGCCAGAGTAAAGCTTCGGGTAACGCAGCCGGATCCGCGCTGGTCCGGTGCACTGTATGATGTCGTGGATGTAAGTATTACCTGGAGCGCCGAGGGCGGAATCCACATTCCGGTAAACAGTGCGAACTCCCATTTGGGCGCCACTATCTCAACCTGGGACAGGCACCACCCCCGCGAATAGTTTCGATGCAATTCTCCGTTTTCTGCCAGAATAGATTATGAAACGCCTGATGAAATGAAAATTTGCCATGTTTTTACGGTACCAGTCCTTGCTTTACTTGCTTTGTGTATCACGTTGCCTGTCCATGTTCTGGTCTTACGGTGTCTGTCATTGTTCTGTAGGAACAAATTACATCAGGTGGCGAAGAGCAAATGAATTATGCGTTAATGTTCTACCGGCCCGGATGGCACTTTTTGCCGCCGCTTGCGTCGCCGTCGACGCCGCGGGGCAGGGCGAGCATCAGCCATCGGATTTTAGTGTGTCTGCGTCTTACGTTGCTATTTCGGAGGCGGGTTTCGACGGTGCCCACTCAGGACGATCGGCGAGCGTCAGGGAGACACAGCTCGCCGTGGTATTTCCAATGGTCAATGGCCGGAATTCTGTGCTCACGGCAGGCATCGACTATCAGTATTCACGTTTTGAATACGATGGCATAGCCGGTCGCGATCGCGACCTGCACCGTTTACTGTTACCTCTGCGCTGGCACTATCGGGGGCGAGGATGGATAACGAATGCTGAAGTTGCCGCCGGCCTGTCGACGTCTTCAAACGTATTCAATACCTTTTGGAAGGATGCTACCAGCGACGACACAATATTGACTGCCAGTATTGAAACCACGTTCCCGCGTCGCACCGAAGGCCCGCGTTGGCTGCTAGGCGTATCATACGATCGTACCTTCGGTGAGTCCCGGTTATATCCATCGTTTGGAACGATTTTTTCGCCGTCGGCGCCAATGTCAATACGCCTGGCCTTTCCGGATTCGGCAGTGCGTTACGCGACGTCAGAACGCCAACACTGGACTCTTCGGCTTTTTCCATCCGGCCATAAATGGCATGTTGTCAGCGATGAACTGGGCACGAATTTCGACTATCGCGCAGAGGCGATGCGAGTGGAGGGTACGTGGCGCAAAAAAACCCGCGCATCGATATGGGTCGAGGTCACACTGGGGTATGAGTTTGAGCGTCGGCACCGCTGGACCGACGACACCGGACAGGTAATCGATGCGAATTTGGGTTCCAACTCGCTCGTACAGATTCGTTTTCGAAAGGGCGAGGCTGTCGATCAGGTCAGTCGCCTGCTCAACTCGCACTCAACGCGCCAACGGGCTGGCAATAACGCGGAGTAGGCGGCAGCAATCGAGCCGAAAAACGGTTTCGATTTCAGGCCCTAGTCGCGGTTCATCAGGACGTCTATTTTCACAGCGGTTTTGGGTAGTGTTCAGCGATAATTAAAAACACAAAGTGAACATTCGGTCCTGGCAGATTTCGCATCCACAACCGGAGCTAAGAAGCAGCACTGGCGATTGGCTATAACCGGTCATGTGATGCTATGTCGTAGTGGATCCGGTCTGATTCTCAATTGAGGTGTATTAATCGACGCGTTGTGAGTTCTACTCTTAATATAATGTCTGATTTTAGATGCCCAATGATTATTGACAAAAACATTCGTGGTAAAAAGTTAACAACAAAAGATTGCGTGGAGAGAAGTAATGAAAACACACATCTTGTTGTTGTCCGTAATACTGGGACTATCTGGGGAGTCGCAGGCCGAGTTGTTTGACCGAGGTGACGGCATGATTTATGACGACGCATTGGACATCACGTGGTTGCAGAACGCCAATCAAGCGGGTGGGGAAATGAGCTGGGCAGACGCTATGGCGTGGGCTGCCGATCTGGAGCACGGCGGTTTTAACGACTGGCGATTGCCGTCGATGGATGTGGACGGCGACGAACTGATCGTATATTGCGAAGCGGCAACTGAACCGGTCTGCCGCGACAACGAGCTGGGTTACATGTTTTATCATAACCTGATGGGCAATGTATTTGACATTCTCATTGGCGACCAGGGGTTGTTTATGGGCATTCGGCCCCTTTACCATTCAGGCACGGAGCATGCGACTGATCCAGACCTGGTTTGGGTGTTCCGCTTCTTCCACGGCATTCAATTTACCGGCGACAAAAGCATCGTTGGGCCCGTGGCCTGGGCAGTTCGTGATGGCGATAGCATCGCTGCCGATTTTGATGGGGATGGCGTCAGCGACACTACCGATAACTGCACCCTGATTGCAAATTCGGATCAACGGGATTCAAATGGTGATGGTCACGGAAACTTGTGTGATTTTGACTACGACAATAATTGCGTAACCGCGTTCCCTGATCTGTTTGTGTTTTCTGATGCATTTAATTCTGCACTAGGCGATGCGAACTACAATGAAGACGTGGATTTCAATAATGACGGCATAGTCAACTTCCTGGATTTTGGCGCACCACCGAATAACTTCCCGGCATATTTTACAAATCCGCCCGGCCCAAGTGCTGATGCGTGCGTACCGGCATCTTAATTATTTTTAGTAATAGTTGGGCTCAGGCGCTACGCGCCATTGTCAATCTCATTTGTCGATGAGCCTGACGCTTTGATCTTACCGACCGCCGCCCCAAGGGCGGTGCCAGCAGCGATTCCAATACCTATCCAAATCGCCAGTTTGCTGGCATGGTTAGTAAGCGCAGCACCCATGGCTGCACCGAAGACCATACCTGGTGTGGCACCCAGGCCAATATACGACTAATTTGATTTGACTTCAGGCTCCATTGACAATCACATTCCAACCTTCTCAATAATCGTCCGGTTACGTTGGAGCCACTCTTCTTTTTTG
>JABDLQ010000110.1 GCA_013002925.1 Gammaproteobacteria bacterium
CACGTGTCTTACACACCAACAGGTGCCACGGAGCAGCAAATACTGGCTAACTATGTGAGCATTAACACGGAGAAATTACAGGAACTGGACGCTGATACTCTGCGCGAAATGCATCGCAGCGGCGAGCTTTCTGCCATCTATGCGCAGGTCAATTCAGCCGAAAACTGGAATCAATTGTTAATCCGCCGCCAGGTGCGCGGTGAATGAAGCGCCTGCGGAGGCTGCGTGAAGGCTATCACTTTGTCTTTGCGAGCGCGAAGCGCGCGGCAATCTCCCAACGTTGTGCTGCCCTAACTTATTGATGCCACAGAAGCCGGACAGGGATTGCCGCACCCGCTTTGCGGGTTCGTAATGACGATCCGGTGTTTTCACACAAACTCCGCGGTGAGCCACATGGTCCCGGCCACCAAGCTGTTGGCGGGCAAATGTCAGTAAGCAGCCTGGTTTCCGGTGTGGCGGAGGGACTTACTACAGGTGCCTGTCAGTTCCCAAATATTTAGATCAAAGGCTTGCATCCCCGGCCATACCGCAATTTAGCCGTCCGTTCGCGTCCAGGGCAGTGGACTCGGCAACTCTTGCCCCATATAATTTCAGCGACTTGTGCGGATTCGTGATAACAGATACGCTCATCATATAACCCGCTTCAGGCTGTTGTTGCGTTTGACTACGCCGGACCAGGCGGCCGGAACCCGGATTTCCAACAGGAGAGCTCAATGAGCATCATAGAATTCAAAAACATCGTGAATTTGCTTGGCGGTGGCAGTCTTAGCGAAGAAGAGCAACAAAACCTGTTCAAGGAAGCGCTGTTGATGACATTGGCGCGGGCCACGAGTGCCGATACCAACATCGCCCCGGTGGAAATTTCATCGGTTCAGGAAGCCATCAAAGCGGAAACGGGTGAAGACATCGACGAGGCGCGAATCCGGGTGGCAGCAGCCTCGGAAATTTTTGAAACGACACCACTGCAAAAATACCTGTCCAAAACCGCGCAGAAAATTCCGGAACGCCAGCGCATGAGAATCGTCAACGCGTTGAAGAGTATTATAAAAAGCGATGTACGGGTCAGCCCGTTCGAAATTGAGTTTTTCAACATGGTGGCAAATGCGCTGCATGTGAGTCCGGCCGTCATGCTGGGTCTGGACGACGGCGATCACTAAAAGCTCGCTTGTGGTGACGGATTCTTCGCTGTAGGGCTTGAATCAGAAGGAACATGAGCCCTACTTGCGTTTGAACCCTACAATATCCTCTACCGCGATGACCGGTTGAGCGCGCTTGTCCAGCAGGCGCGCACGATCCCGATATTGCGTCAGTGCGGCGCAAATCCGTTCTCCCGCGTGACCGTCGCCGTACGGGTTGCGCATTCCTGACAGATTGTTTCGAAAATCA
Source organism: Gammaproteobacteria bacterium (assembly GCA_013002925.1). Lineage (GTDB taxonomy): Bacteria > Pseudomonadota > Gammaproteobacteria > Steroidobacterales > SZUA-146 > SZUA-146. The sequence goes on from JABDLQ010000110.1 coordinate 1,387, forward strand.
TCAGAAACTGCGCGGCGGTAGGCGGTTTGTATGGCCTGTCGGTCTGCTGCGCAGTCAATGACGTTTTTCGCCATCAGACGACCGCGTTGCCGTCGCCCTACATTGATAGCAGGTAATGGCACGGAAGGTGCTTCCATCAGGGCGCTGCTTGAATTGCCAATGATGGCGCGTGCCCGGTGCAGCAGATTCCAGTACACCCAGTGATCGAGGTTGGTGAAAATATGTGCGTCATGTCGGGGTGCAGCGAATTCCTGTGCTTTTTTTATCAGGGTGTGGCTGCCGGCGTCACTGTTTGGAAAGCAGAATATTTTCTGGCCATCGATGGTCTTAAGTGCCGCGTAAAATGCCTCGGCCTCGGCGACGGTATCCTGCATCAGCGTGACCGGATGAAAAGATATCAGGTCATAAGGTCGCCTGGCATCGATGCCCAGGGACTGTGCGAGTGCTTCAAAAGGCATGAGTTCACGATGACGCAGGTGGTCAAGAGAGGGTGCGCCGACCGTGTGGACGCGCCACGGCTCTTCCCCCATTGCAATGACCCGCTGTGCTGCCGGTTTGTGGGGCACAAAATGCAAGTGGCTGAGTTTGGTCAGCGCATTGCGCACCGCATCGTCAATGGCGCCTTCTGAAATTTCTCCGCCTTCGATATGGGCAATCGGGATGCGCAGTGCCATGGCGGCGGCAGCCGCCGCCAGCATTTCATAGCGGTCGGCGATAATCATCAGCACATCCGGGCGCCGCCGGCTCAGAATGTCGGCCAGCCCCATCATAGACACACCGATAGTCTTGGCCATACCGGTGTCAGTATCTGAACTGATAAGTGATTCAAGCGTTTCATCAACGTCGATATGATGATCGCGGAAAGCGTCCAATGTGTAGCCAAACCGGGGCGATAAATGGGCGCCCATGGCGATCACGAACGGGGTAATGTCCGGATGTTCCTGCATCTTGCGCACCGGCCAGATGATGTGACCAAAATCTGCGCGTGAGGTAGTGATAACCCCGACCGACAGGCAGCCCTGACCATCTGGAGGAGGATTAGCGGGACGAATCGGGGTCTCCGCGGTCGTAAAGCTGCATTGCCTTTTGCATCAGATGAAAGATCCGATTTTGTTCGATAACGCCGTGGAATTGATCGGCGCCGGGCCCGGCAGCGTAAATTACAACATCGGCGCCGCTGTGGGATTCACCCCACTTTAAACCGTAAGCTGCGATTTGTTGATAATCCGGGTCGCTGGTGTCCATTTCCTGCACCGCCGGATCCTGATGCGCAGCGAAACCGGGACCGTTGGCGTATGACAGCGTGGTATAGAGTCGGTTCTCGGTGTTGATCGCAGCTTCCGGTTTTGGTTGTCCGTGAGTGTCATTCTCGGTGACATAGCCGAGTATCGGATTGCCGCGGGTCGGATAACCACCGATCGTCATCGTGTGGCCATGGTCGGCGGTGACGAGCACCAGCGTATCTTCCAACGATATACTTTTTAGTGTTGCCGCGACCGCATTAGACAATTCTATGGTTTCCACCAGTGCGCGGCCGGCTTTGCCTTCGTGGTGCGCATGGTCAATACGGCCGGCTTCAACATACAAAAAATACCCTTTGTCAGAGGCCCCCAAAAAACGCAGGGCGGCAAGCGTCATTTCGGTCAGTGATGGTTCCGTAGTGGTGCCTTTGCTACGCTCGGTTTCGTAACTCATATGCGAGTTGCTGAAAAGCCCGAACACTTTGTCGCCGCGCGCCGCCGACAAATTTGCTGCGGCGTTTTCCAGATCGGTAGCGGTGTCAACAAACGTACTGTGGGCGGGATCTGCAGCGCTCCATTCCTCCACAAGATTACGATTGTCCTTGCGCTGCCCGCCCAGCGCCGCAGGAAGAAAATGAACTTTGCCACCACCGAGCACAATGTCGAGGCCATTTCCTTCGGAGTACGCGGTTAGCTGGCTGGCAATGTCGGTGCAGGACTCCTGCCCTGGCGGCACCAGACCGTCGTTCTCCCAGTTGCGGTCGGCGCTGTGGGCATAGGCTGCGGCCGGTGTGGCATGGGTAATGCGTGCGGTTGACACGATACCGGTCGCAAGGCCTCGTTGCTCGCTTAAGGTCACGATGCTGT
>JABDLQ010000130.1 GCA_013002925.1 Gammaproteobacteria bacterium
GCGGAGATCCATTAAGGCACGGTCAAAACACCCGCAGTCTGCTGGGTGCAATGATTCGACTCGATGTGCAAGTGTCAGCTGCGGATTTTGATCAGGGCATTCGCTATTACATCCCATCGGACAACCCATTCTCCAGTGATCTCAGTTGTACGGTCGGTTGCCCGGAGATTTACGCGTGGGGATTCAGAAATCCATGGCGTTGGAGTTTTGATCGTCTGACAGGTCAACTATGGGTTGGTGATGTCGGACAAAATGCCATTGAAGAAATCAGCCTTGCCCAGTTAGGCGGCAATCACGGTTGGCGTTGTTATGAGGGTGATCAAACATACAACACGTCGGGTTGCGATCTGGGAGCAGATTTTGTTGAACCAGTGCATACTTATACCCACTCCGTTGGAAACTCTGTGACCGGCGGTTATGTTTATCGCGGTGAGGCTTATCCCCAATTGCATGGCATGTATATTTTTACCGATTTTGGCAGCGGCACAATTTGGGGATTATTTGAGGGCGATTACGCCGGGGTACTCACCACCACCAGTACTTCGCCTGTTTCTGTTGCCGAAAACCTCGCCGGCGAAATTTATTTTGTGAGTCTGCCCTACAGTGGTTCACCAAAAATAATGCGCCTGGACATCAATTAGAGTAATTAATTATGGGCTCCTTTGCCCTGGCCTGCCCTGCCCTGCGCCGCACCATTTTGATGGTTTCATTTGCCGGCAGGATTTAACGGACATTTAGTCGACAAAGCATCTGGAAGGTCTTCTGTGCCAATATGAGCCAGATTGAATAACATTCTATGTCAGCCGCACACTCGAAATTAAATCAAGTAGCGATTACGTGCGAGTAAGGAAATGTACTAATCATTATTTTCTTTAGAGTGAATCCAACTATAGTGTCGGACACATGTTGAATTTAATTCATGTTGTAAAACAAAGTTTGCGGGTGTACTTTTAGATTCGATGATAATGATAAAGTCTGGTCGCATGCGGGGGCGCCGGTAGAATACAAAACGTTTTTATTGCACGGTTGTTACGACGTGCAGCAGATCCAACTGTCAAAAACACCAATGTAAAAAAAGCGCCCGGAACGCGGGCCAAAAATACCGTTGCACAACGCGACACTCCCGTCTACGACATAGTGCGAATTGCGTCAAGTCCATCTAGCAATCCCCGCCAAACCATGGCTTTGCTCTGTCATTCCGGGTTTGTGATCGTGTGGGAGTTATTCCAGCGTCTCAAGCAAACTTATACTTACTGGGGTGCGTTATGACTAAGAATATTACACACGGAGTCAATAATTTGATTGCTGGTATCCACGCGATGTTTGCATTCTGCTTATTGATGGGTGGCGTCACTGTATTTGCACAGGCCGTCAGTGTTACCGATGCAGAATCTGCAGGCGTTTGTGAGCCACCAGGTGCAACGCTAAAACATGTGTCCAGTACGGTTTTTATGAACCGCTGTCCACTGGCGAATGCCGGACAGAATCTGCACATTATGATAGATCAGCCAATTCCTCTGGACGCCAGTAAATCAAGTGATATGGATGGGCAGGCGCTGACATTTTACTGGCAACTTGCACAATCGCCGCCCGGAAGTGGCGCCCGCATTGACAATCCGCACTCGCTCACAACCGAATTTACAGCGGATCTTGCAGGTGAGTATGAATTTACGTTGACCGTGAAAGATAGCGCAGGTGCGACCAGTGTTGACACGGTGCGCTTTAGTACCGGAAACGTTGCTCCGGTCGCCAATACCGGCCCGGATTTGTCAGTTGCGCTCGGCGAACTGGTGTTATTGGATGCGGGGCGTTCTTTCGATTTAAATGAAGCCACGCAACTGACTTACCACTGGCGACTCCTGGAACAACCACCTGCCAGTCGCAGTAATCTGCATGGTCAATCAGAGTCCCGCGGAGCACTTCTTATCGATGCCGACGGTGACTATCTGGTGGAACTCGTGGTCAGTGATGGCAAGTTACGCAGTCAGCCCGACACTCTGCGCATAAGCACAAAAAATTCAATACCAGTCGCACAGGCCGGTCGGTCCCGCACCCTCGCCCCAAAATCAACGTTAATACTTAATGGTGATGATTCACACGATGCTGATGGCGACGCACTCGCTTATCACTGGTCTGTGCTGCATGCACCCGACAAATCGAGCATCAAAATTGACGATCCCAGCGCGGTGTCGCCTGCTGTACAGCTTGGCAACGAAGGGCTCTACCTGTTTCAGCTAATGATTGATGACGGTGTACATGTGAGCTCACCATCGACGGTGTTGATAAATGTCGACAGTCGGCGATTGACGGATTACAACGTTAATGATTTCTTATCCCTGACCACCCGCGGAGGCGGCGATGACACTGATGGTGATGGCGTTCTGGACCCTGTTGATAACTGTGTGCTGGTCGCTAACGCGCCGCAGCGAGATACCGACGGCGATGGCATCGGCAATTATTGCGACCCCGATTTGAATAACGATGGCGTCGTAAATTTTCTTGATATTGGCATTTGGCAGCTGTCTTATTTAGGGACGGATCCGGATGCTGACTTTAATGGTGATGGGAACGTTAATTTTCTGGACTACAGCATCATCACATCAACCTATCTAATGCCACCCGGGCCGCCAGGAACCATTATTTGGGTGAGCCTGGTCGATGGTGACTGGGACGAAAGCGATAACTGGGATCCACAGGTTGTACCAACTGCCGGGGTCAATGCGATCATCGATTTGGGCGGCACCGATGTCACTGTGACGCTCGCAAACGACAGCGCAATGGTAAAAAACCTCGTACAAAACGAAGCGCTGGTCTTAAGCTCTGCGACGTTCGAAGCGACCGGGGCTGTGGAACTGGGAGGCACGATCACAGGCACAACCACAACGATCAGTAATACCCAGTTTGTTCCATCACAGACAGGCACTGGCACTATTACTCTCAATTCCAGCTCGCATACGTGGAGCAGTAATACCCTTGGCGTTAACACAACGATGAACAATGGCGCGCTCATCAATAACAGTGATGGCATGTTAGTCAACGCCACATTGCAGATCAATGCGCCGAGTTCGGCAACGGGCGTTCAATTTGTCAATGACCAGACGTTCGGCGGAACCGGTACGATTGTCTTCAATGGTGCCGGCAACAGCGTGATTACGGAACCCCGGTTGTTCCCGTCTAACTTTACTACCCTGACGATCGCACCGGGGCTGACGATCAGGGGCGGTAATGCCACCATTGGTAACCCGAATGCCGACCTGGTGCTCAGCGCCAGCCTGGATGCCGATGTCAGCGACGATAGTCTCTGGATCAGGGCGACGACATGGAGCAGCACAGGATCCTTCACCGCGCAAAACGGTGGAAATATCCAGCTGGGCGGTAACTTTGATAACGCGGGTAGCGTACTGAGCCTGGATACTGCAGGTGGCAGTATTAATCTGCTGAATGGGGCGGCGCTGCGAAATACAACCATTGCCGGTCAAACAGGCACGGTGCTCTCCGTAAACACCGGGTCGACGACGTTGGAAAATGTGGTCATGAATGCTGACATGGTGTTGGTCAATGGCGCGCTTTCGAATGTGACCAGTGGTCTTACGATTAACGGAGATGTGCTGATTGATGCACCCTCGAGCCCCACTGGTTTTCAATTTACCAATGATCAAACGCTGGCCGGAACGTCGACCATCACGTTGGATGGCGTAGGCAACAGCATCTTGTCCGAGCCGCGGATCTTTCCGTTCAATTTTACCACGTTGACCATTGCACCCGGTATTTCCATTCGTGGCGGCAAAGGCACAATCGGCAATCCCAACGCAGACCTGATTCTAAGTGGTGATGTGAGCGCAGACGTGGGTGGTGAAACACTGCGCATTATGGGTTCAACATGGAGCAGCACGGCGACACTGACGGCAAGCAATGGCGGTGCTTTGGAACTCAGCAACATTTTTGATAATGGTGGTAATACGCTCAACCTTGATACGGCAGGCGGCTCGATAAACCTGCTAAATGGTGCGAGCTTGCGTAACACTACAATCAACGGCACAGCTGGCACAAACCTGACGATTAACACTGGTAGCACGACGTTTCAGGCGGTAACACTCAACGCCGACATGAACTTTGTCAATGGCGCACTCACAAACGTATCTGGCGGTTTGACGATTAATGGTGACGTACTAATCGATGCACCTTCCAGCCCTACCGGCTTTCAGTTTATTGAATCCCAGACTCTCGGAGGGACGATGACAATTACCATCGATGCCTTGGGCAATAGCATTGTCAGCGAACCACGACTATTCCCGTTTAATTTTACTACGTTGACGATCGGACCGGACGTGACGATACGCGGCGGTAACGCCACTATCGGAAACGCTAATGCGACGCTGGTGTTGTTGGGCGATCTGATTGCCGATGTGTCGGGCGAGGAGTTTGTCATTGGCGGTTCAAGCTGGTCTGCCAATAGTTTGATTCAGACCATCAACGATGGCGAAGTACGTTTTTTTGGCACGATGGACAACGGTGGCAGTGCCCTGAATATTGATGCAGCGGATGGCCAGTTCTCGCTGACCAATGGCGTGACGTTAACCGCTGCCACCTTTAACGGGACTGCAGGCACAGAAATGCTTGTGCCCGCCGGCTCTACTACCTTTAACACGATGACGTTTAATCACGATGTTACCCATCAAAACGGTGCGCTTACTACTGTAAGTGGTGGATTGACGATCAATGGTACGGCCCTGGTTCAGTCACCGTCGTCACCAACCGGTTACCAGTTTGCGGCCAGTCAAACATTGGCAGGTAACTTGTCGATAATTTTTGATAGCGCGGGCAACAGCGTGATCACTGAACCGCGACTGTTTCCGTTTAATTTCACGACGCTAACAATAGACCCAACCGTAACCATAAGCGGTAGTAAAGCCACCATCGGGAATGTTAATGCCGCGTTGGTGATCAATGGCACAATCGATGCAGATGTCAACGGCCAGACTGTTGCGATCACCGGGACTAACTGGAACGGTACCGGTACGCTGGGAGCGCACAATGGTGGTGCCATTCAGCTTAGCGGTTCGTTAAACAATGCCGATCAGACGTTGAATTTTGATACTGCCGCGGGTTCGTTGATCGTGACAAACGGTACGGCACTGAAAAATGCCAATCTCGCGGGTACTCCCGGAACAGATTTCAGTTTTCTCTCGGGGTCTCACACCTTTGAAAACCTGGTGGTCAATGCCGATATGACCTTTAACAATGGCGCTCTGGCGAGCGTCACTGCGGGCCTGACCGTGAATGGCGACGTTCTGATTGACGCCCCATCGTCACCCACCGGCATGAATTTTCTGGTTTCACAAACGCTGGGCGGCAGTGCCAATATAGTCATTGACGGGGTTGGAAACGGCATAATTTCTGAGCCACGCTTGTTCCCCACAAACTTTACCACTCTGACGATTGGTAGCGGCGTCACGATAAGTGGTGGCAAAGGTACGATTGGCAACCCAAATGCAGCTCTTGTTATAAATGGCGCAATTTCAGCTGATGTAGAGACCATCAATGTGATTGGCAATGCCGTGACAAACAACGGCCTTCTTGAGGCCCTGAATGGTCAGACCCTGTCAGTCGATAACCTGGCGGCGGTCAATGGCGATCTGCATGCCGGTGCCGGCAGCAACATTCTCCTTCTCGATACCCTCATCCTGACACCAGGTAGCGATGTATTTATCGATATCGCCGGCCCGTCGTCAGTGGGAACCATTACGGCGGATGTCAACAGCTCAACCTATGCTGGCACGATTACCATCAGCGCAGTTGATAGCTATATGCCAAACGTCAGTGACAGCTTTGCCCTGTTTTCTCATGCCGCAGGGTTTACGGGTTCTTTTCCCACTGTGAATTCGGTGGGTCTCGGAATAGGTGAAAGCTTTGGTTTGACTTACGGTCCGGGATCGGTAGTTGCCACAGTCAACTAAATTCAAAGCTGTACGCTGGCGTTGCCAGGAACCGTTTGAACACTAGCGCCGGATCGACAGTTAGTATTTTCGATCCGGCGCTATGTGTACCCTTTCGCAATGCCTTTGCCGAGGCACTGCACTATCGGGCGCAGGTTTGATCATTAACGGAGTCAAATAGCGCGACAACAAGTCAATTTGCGATTCATTAAAATCACGCAATTTGCATTGACGCAGAGCGCCGGGACAGAAGCGCACCGTAGAACCTAAAAATATCCGCCCGCAAATCACGCGGTGGTCAGCGTACAGATTCTGTGCAACCGGGTGGAAAAGTACGAAGCATGAGGCCGACGTGGGTGACGGCCATTCAATTTGAGTGTGCGTCAGTTATCCACCGCACGAATGATATAGCCCCCGGACCGCTCATCAAGCTCCAGAGTGACCTGGCCGCGTTCCTGGGCCTCTTCCAGCAATTTACTAAACGATTCAAAGCCGTAATAGCTTTCGCTAAATCCGGGGCGCCGCCGTTTCAAGGCCTGTTTTACCATAGAGCCCCACAGTTTATCCTGTCCACCCCGCTCGGCATTAAGTGCCTGAGCGGTCTCAAGTGCCAGGTCGATTCCTTCCTGGGCATTGTCCTTTTTCGCAGGTGGCGTCTTTTTGCGACGGGTTGACCGTGTTTTGGCCGGCTTTCTGGCCGTGCGTTTTTTCTCCTGCTCACGCACCAGGTCATCATAGAAAATGAATTCGTCACAATTACTGATCAGTAAATCGGACGTTGAATTTTTAACGCCCACACCGATCACGGTCTTGGCGTTTTCGCGCAGCTTACTGACTAACGGTGAGAAATCCGAGTCACCGCTGATGACCACAAACGTATTGACATGGGATTTTGTGTAGCACAAATCGAGTGCGTCAACGACCATGCGGATATCTGCCGAGTTCTTGCCAGACTGGCGCACATGGGGTATGTCGATCAGCTCAAAAGCTGCCTCGTGCATCGCGACTTTAAAGTCCTTGTAGCGCTCCCAGTCGCAATAGGCTTTTTTTACAACGATACTGCCTTTGACCAGCAGACGCTCCAACACATTGTTGATATCAAATTTGGCGTATTTGGCATCACGTACACCCAGCGCAATATTTTCAAAATCGCAAAAGAGGGCCAGGTTGCTGTCGGTGCTGTCGGTCATAGGGTGTGCCCGGGAGTGTTAATGTCAGAAACAGCGCAATTGTGCTGCACCACGATATTTCGATCGGTAATATAGACCAAACAGGTCGAGATTACATCAGTAGTGATATAATTCCTCAGCTGTCCTGTGGCCAACTCCCCACCGGCTCACCGGCAGCCTGATGTGCCATATAGCTTTTCAGCATTTTAACGAGGGCTTGCTCTCGTTCACACCCCGAATCACAGATTGACAAAAGCTCCCGGCGTTGCCAGCGTGCCCCGGTCACACCGCTGGCATTGCGATTGGCAATAACGTCCATCATGCGATTAGCGTCTGCGCTGTCGACACCATTGTCAGTCAGGCCGCTCAACGCATGGGGCAGTACCAGGTCAATCAGCGTGCGGATCGGTATTTCGCGAGGCGACAACTCCTCCAGATCAGGCCACAACAGTTTTGCGTCAAGGCCCTTCTGCGCCGCCCGGTAAAAATTGTATTCAGCATAGCGAAACGGCAATGCAGGCATCAGCGTGTCAATGCGGTCGCGATAATACAACACGAGGCCGTATAAAAATGCTGCGTTTGCGGCCATATCCAATGGGGTTGGGCCTGCCGGTAATGCACGCAACTCGATGCGCAGATGGCCACCGCATCCGGGATCATAAACCGGTCGGTTCCACTGCCAGACGGTGCCCTGCAACAATCTCAGCTCACGCAAGCTTGGTATTTCACCGTGCTGCAGTTGTTCCGGTGCACGCACAGCATCCAACAGGGGTAATAAAGGAGGGTGCAGTGCGACGGCCTCTTCAAACAACTCCAGCGCCCCGGAACGTACCCAGCCATGCCCAAAAGGCACACGCGCTGCACGCCGCCAGGGTCGATCTACCGCTATGCGTGTGTCGGTCGCTTGCTTGAACAGAGAGACCCGTGTTTCGTCCCACAGTAGCTTGTTCAGAAATACCGGAGAATTAGCGGCGCAGGCTAACGCCAGTGGCGTAACGAACTGGGCGGCATTGAACGTTTGGGCAAACTTGTCCGGGTTTACCCTCAAATGGAGTTGAAACGAGGTGTTCGCCCCCTCAAAGGCAATCGTTTCGCTGAAGAGTTTCAGGTTTTCGACACCGTGTATGTCGATATCGAACGGTTCGCCTTTCATCGCGCGCAAGCCCGCTGCCAGCGCATGATAACGCGGCAAATCGGTGATCGATTCCACTGTCAGATCGGTGTGACGCAATGTGGGAAGAATGCCAACGGATACAATGCGGCCTGCAAAGCGGCGGGCAAAGGAATCCAGGCTGCTCATGGCGAAGGAAATCTGGTTCTGCAGGTCGGCAAATGGGGCGCCGACAAGATCAGTCGGGGTAAAATTATATTCCAGGTTGAAATTGTCGAGCTCCACCTGAGTATGCTCGTTGTTGCTTGCCTCGAGCACCTCCTGATTGTGTGGAAACGCATGGCCCTCCTCATCGACCATGGAAAGTTCGAGCTCCGCCCCGATTGTTTGCGGCCCCACGGCAAACTGCGGATCACTCATCAGAACGCGCAGCACCTGCAGATTTTCGGCAACACGCTGCCGATAATTTTTAAAATCGGCGCTCGTAAACGTCGTTCGGTCAATTGCCAGTCCCATTTGCCCCCCTGACAAGGTCTTTGCGAAGTGAGTTGCCAGCCGCCCTGTTGCGCTTTGCTAACGCTACCACAGAATTACCCGATAGCACTGCATTACAGAGCTTTCGTCACCATTGATCTGCACCCTAATAAATGACAAACAAATTGAGTGCTAAAGATTACGGGCAGCCATTTTTTAGTAGCTGACCGAACACGCATTTGATTCTAGGTACTGACCACGATATAACTAGGTACTTGCCAAGATTATGCCTACAAGAAAATCTCGATAGTTTCAGGTTAAACAAGCCGTGTTGGGGCGATGCGGGCACCAATATTCACAGGGGGATCCATGGAAAGAATCAACGTGCGTTTAGCATTTCTCGTTCCGCTGGTGGCCGCAGGGTTGCTCGCTGGTTGTTCCGGTGATGATGGGGCGGCCGGTCCGCCTGGTGCAGCCGGTGCAGCTGGGGCAACAGGCCCGGCGGGACCTCCCGGACCATCAGGTATCACAAGCGGAATTCCCGTCAGCAGTGCGGGTAAAATTAATGTCGCGGTCAACAATGTGACGATTCCGGCAGGCGGTGGTGCGCCTGTGGTCAATATGACGCTGACCAACGATCTGGGCCAGGGGCTCAAAGGTTTACCCGCTGCTAATATCCGCTTTGTTCTTGCACAGTTATCGCCGGGTACGGGCGGGGCATCCAGCGCATGGCAATCTTACGTCAGTCGCAGTAGCAACGGCGTACCGAATGCACAGGCCACGACTGAAACGGCAACCGCGGGTACCTATACGGATAACGGTGACGGCACGTATCAATATACATTTGCAAACGCGCTGACAGCCTATGCAGGAGCACCAACGTACGATGCCTCCAAAACCCATCGTCTCGGGGTCGAGATTCGGACCAACAGCGGTGGTTTTCTACCGAACAACATTCCGGCCAACAACGCACCTTATGACTTTGTTCCGGGCGGGGGCGCACCGACCTTCAAGCGTTTGATCGTCGACAACGACACCTGTAATGCCTGCCATGACAACCTGGAATTTCATGGCGAAGCGCGTTTTGACGTTGAATACTGCGTCCAGTGCCATAACCCCAGTTCCCGTGATGAAGATTCTGGCAACAGTGTCGACATGAAAATCATGGTGCACAAAATTCACTATGGTGAGAATCTTGCTAATGGCTATACCATTTTCGGGTTTCGCGGCACAGAACATGACTATTCCCATGTTAAATTTCCGCAGGATGTGAGAAATTGCCAAACCTGTCACGAAGAGTCGGATACGGATACACCACAAGCGAGCAACTGGCGCATGGTTGCCAATCGTGACACCTGTGGTTCCTGCCACGATAATATCGATTTTGCCTCGGCTACTGCCGGACATCCGGGTGGGCTGGTGTTTACTGATGACACTCAGTGCCTGGACTGCCATGGTCCAACGGCCACCGTCAACGGCGGTGCTGTACAAACAGCAAAGGCGCACGAGATTCCGACCGCCATCGCCGGACAGAAATTCAAATTTAACGTCGTATCCGTGGCGAATACCATGCCAGGCGATACCCCTTCTGTCACCATTTCGGTGACCGACCCTACAAATGGGGATGCTCCTTATGATCTGCACGCCGATGCGCCGTTTACGACGTGCGCCCGTGGTGCCAGTCGACTGGCTGTGGGCCTTGCCTGGAGTACGACTGATTTTGCAAACACCGGCACCGGCAGTTCCCCTGGCTTGCCCGTGTCGATGAATCCACTGGCCGCTTGCGGTGGTGCGTCGGTCAACAATGGTGATGGCACGTTTACTGTGACATCGCCGGTGGCGATACCGGCAGGGATAAAAGGATCGCTGGCGGCAACGCTGGAGGGTCATCCGGCTGTCGTGATCGATGGATCAACAGAACGCATCGCGGTGACCAATGCAGTCGCCTATGCGCCCATCACTGATGCGGCAGCGGTGGCACGTCGCGACGTTGTTAATATTGAAAAGTGCGATGAATGCCATAACCAGTTGTCATTGCACGGAAACAATCGCACCGATAAACCGGAAGTCTGTGCCACCTGTCACAACCCGAATGCGACTGACATCAACCGGCGTGCCGGTGACTGCCTGACAGCTTTTGGTGCAGATGATGTGTCCATTGACTTCAAGTACATGGTGCATGCCATCCATGCCAGTGGTGCTATTGGCGCCCCGTACGATGTGTGTGGCTTTGGTAACCGTGCGGTGAAGATTGATTTTCACTATCCCGGAAAGTTACAAAACTGCGAGGGTTGCCACAATGCCGGGACTTATTATCCGGTCGATCCATCCAAAGTGCTGGGCACCACAGTCGATGCCAACGATCGCACGATCACAACGGATGACGTTGTGGTGTCGCCAAACTCATCGGTTTGCAGTGCGTGTCACAATAGCGACCTTGCCAAGCAGCACATGAAACAAAATGGGGGTGATTTCACCGCCACAAAAGCTGCGGATGGTACGCTGATCTCGGCCGGAGTCGAGACGTGTCAGTTGTGCCATGGTGAGGGCCGCTCCTCTGACGTCAAGGAAGTGCACGGAGTCGGCAAGTTTTTGTTTAACTAATCGTAATGGGGCGTCGCTTGTGCGACGCCCCGAATACGACGACAATCGCATTATGGAAGCGGAGCCGCCGACAGTATGAAGCACGCAAAGCTCGTGGCAGTTGGCTGCCTGATCATTACCTCACTAATTTCAGTGGTTGGTATGGCGCAGGATAACACTGCAGA
>JABDLQ010000158.1 GCA_013002925.1 Gammaproteobacteria bacterium
TCTGCAGGAGAAATTTCTAATCACGGAACGAAAAATGCTCGGCTTTTCCCAACATGTGGAAACGCTGCATACCCAAAACCTTGAACGTGAGCAAACCCTGGTTCAGTTCAAGAAAAAAATAGCAGAGTTGACAGACACATTGCGCGAGCGCGAGGAGGCCCTGGAGGAGTTGAGCACCGCAGCGGCCAGCCGCGTCAATGAAGTGGCAGCCGATCAACAGCATGCGGCTACGCACAATGCGGTAGATGAGGAAAACATCGCACAACTAAAAGCGGCTGCAACCGCCAACGAGGTTGCAGTGCGACGGGCGACGGTTCTGGAAATGACCCTGGCCGATAAAAACCGGGAAATTGAACAACTTCAGCAAGCCATTGAGCAATCCGCCAATGCTGCTGCCAGCGAATCGTATAAGCAGGTAGTTGATCTGAAAAATCTCGTTCGTGAGCAAGAACTTTCGATTGCCCAACTCAAAGACCAGGTAGCAAATAGCGGCACTTCCGCGCAGGAAGAAGAAATCCGCAACCTGCGTGAGGCCATGACGGAACAGGAAGAGATAATCTCTCAACTGCGGGCTGTGCTGGACAAAGCGACCCGACAAACAACCCGCAAGAGTACTCCCAGGCTACGCGCATCGCCCGCAATTCCGATAGATACCCCGCGCTCAGGAGACCTGTTTGCCAATCCGTCGCAACCGAACGGTCCTGTGGAAGATGCTTCGAACAGCATCGCCGTGGAACCACTTTCAGGCAGGCCGGATGCTAAGCCAACCGGCGTCACTTCGTCATCTGATCGGCCATCCGCTGCGACGAGCGAATCCAATCGCAACTCTGCAGTAAGCATTGAGCTTTTTTCACAGCCGCCGGTCAATGCCGACGATCTGAAAACAATCAACGGTATCGGACCGGCATTTGAACGCACGCTCAACCGTCTGGGCATCTTCCGATTTGAGCAAATTGCCTCACTGTCTCGTGACGATATCGAATGGGTGGCACAAGAATTAAACTCGTTCGCCGAACGTATCGTTCGCGATCAATGGGTAGCACAGGCCAAAGCGCTGGATAGCAGCAATACCCACTAGCATGACTAGTGTTTTTCTGCAGCCTGGTCATTCGCCTTTGACAAACCAGGGTAACAGACCCGGCAAACGATCAGTTCAAGCCGAACGAACGGGTTAACTCACACAACACGGAAATTGCTTGCGAAGGCCTCAATCCATGCGGATCGTGTATGCCGTGTCGCTGCGCTGTTCGCAATGACGTCGGTGTTGCGTAATCCCAAACGTCGCCTGAACAGCTGCGTGTGCGCGCCGGCGAATACCGTCGCGTTGACCGGGTTTGACCTGTCCGGCAGATCTGGATCGGTCAGCCGCAGCTACTTTTGAATCAGCTCGATTTTGTAGCCGTCAGGGTCTTCTACAAAAGCAATGATGGTCGTGCCGCCTTTGACCGGTCCCGCGTCACGGGAGACCACACCGCCGCGTTCGCGAATGCGCGCGCACGCTGCCGCCACGTCTGGTACCTGAATGGCGATGTGACCGAATGCGTCACCATGGTCGTATTTCGACACTCCCCAATTGTAGGTCAGCTCAAGAACCGCCTGTTCAGTCTCGGGTCCATAACCGACAAATGCCAGGGTGTACTTGTAGGCCGTATTTTCCGACTTACGTAACAGCTGCATATCCAGCACCTGCGTATAGAACGCGACGGACTTATCCAAATCACCCACGCGCAACATGGTATGCAAAATACGCATGTCCAAACCTCCCTATTTCAACGCCGCAGTGTCAACCTCAAACAGCTCTACATCGAACAGCAGCCTGGAATCCGGGGGTATCGATTTACCCGAACCGCGTTTGCCGTATGCCAGCGCCGCCGGAATGATCAGCGTGCGCTTGCCGCCTACTTTCATGCCGGCTACGCCCAGATCCCACCCGGGAATCACCTGACCGGCTCCAAGGACAAATCGAAATTTATTACCGCGATCCAGCGAACTATCAAACCTGGTGCCTTTTTGCTCTGCTGCTGACTCATCATACAGCCAGCCTGTGTAGTCCACGGCAACCTTGGCACCTTTGACAGCTTCCGGCCCATCGCCTACCACCTGATCAATAATTTCCAGTGTATCTACATCGAACAATTCAATATCGAACACCAGGGTTGCGTCAGGTGGTATGACCTTGCCGGCGCCCCGGCTGCCATAGGCCAGGTCCGGTGGAATCGTCAAACGACGCTGTCCACCTACCTGCATCCCGGTGACACCCTGCTCCCATCCTTTGATCACCCGACCTTGCCCGAGTACAAATGAAAACTTCGCGTCACGATCCAGTGAGCTGTCAAATTTTTCTCCCTTTGACTCCTCCGCGCTGTCATCATATAACCAGCCCGTGTAGTGGACCGTGACAGACGAGTTCATCTGCGCTTCCGCACCCGTTCCTGCCACCAGTTCCTCTATAACCAGTCCGTCGTCAGTTGTGGTAATTTTCGGCTGTTTTTCGCAAGCGGTCAGTAGCGCTGCAGCGATAATAAATATGCCGGCCAGTTTGCCAAGTTCAGTTCTCATCAGAGTGTTCACCTTTTTTAAAATCCAGCGCCGCAGAATTGATGCAGTATCGCAGACCCGTGGGCTGAG
Organism: Gammaproteobacteria bacterium; assembly: GCA_013002925.1. Taxonomy (GTDB): domain Bacteria; phylum Pseudomonadota; class Gammaproteobacteria; order Steroidobacterales; family SZUA-146; genus SZUA-146. The sequence continues at coordinate 2,629 of JABDLQ010000158.1, forward strand.
GACCATCAGTAAAGACATGACCAAGATGCGCATGGCAGTTTGAACACTCCACCTCTTCGCGCTGCATCCCGAGACTATTATCGACTTGCACCGTCACCGCGTCTTCCGACTTCTTGTCCCAGAAACTGGGCCATCCCGAGCCTGAGTCGTACTTGGTCCCTGAGGAAAACAGGGGATGCCCACAACAGACGCAGTGATACTGGCCTTTTTCCTTGTTATTCAGATACTGTCCGGTAAATGGTCGCTCTGTACCCTTCTCCTGGGTGACGTGAAACTGTTGATCGTTCAATTTTTTCCTGATGTCGTCGGACATTCCGCTTCTCCTTCATTCCCGGGTCGCACCCGGAATCAATCCAGTCGCTGACATAACATTTGCAAAACCGGCTGAAATTTTTCAGCCGTTCGGGACGTGGCCGCTTCGTACATCCACTTGAAGCGTCGTGGCATGATTTCATAAAACCGGATGCGCACGGTCCTTTGCTCCCGCACGGAGGTCAGTACCAGCTCGTCACCCACCTGACCACCGGTCCACAACTCGAATTGTGCTTGCCCGGTATTGGTCCACGCCACATTCCATTGCTGCGAGGCGGCATCGAACAGTCGCAAATTGGTGGCGATCACCTGGCTGTCAGCTGTGCCACTTTGTGACATCCATATATCCTGTACAGCGCGGCCCTCCAGCGTATAAAACCAGGTCCAGTTCACTTTGGATGGTCGCATGCGCCACTGACCATCGGCCGTGCGTTCGCTCATGGCGCACTCCCAACGCCCGGCAAACCGACCAAATTGTTGCAGTTCGACAGCGGCAGCGGGATGGGCTTTTCCAAACCCGGAGTCCTGCAGCGTTGGAGACGGCGGTTCACGCACATCACGCGTCTGCACACAACCGGTCATCGTCAGCAGCGCAGCCAGAAGAGCACTGGCGGTCAAACTCCTCATGGTCACCTCAACGGCCAATTACAGTCCTGGTGGATTGATTGCATACAAATTTTCCATGCAACGATGATTCAAATGGTGCGCCGGGCCATTATATATTGGCACTGCGGTATTCCAACCACATGGTCGCCAGCCCGGCTGCAGCGATAATGGCACCACTCAACCATCCACCGTCACTTATCAGGAACATGGAAATAATGACCAGTGCAGCCCCCAGAATATACAAAGTCGGTCCCGGCACCATGTTGGTATGCCGTCGCCGGATGGCGGCCAGCAGCAGACTCAGGCCGGTCGCAACAAAGGCGATCGCCACGATGCCCCATAAAGCCCGGAATATCATTTCTTTTTGCCCAAATGGCAAATAGGCCAGATCGCCAGGGTGCAGCATCAACAAACGAACGATCAGGTACAGACCAAAGCTACCCGAAACGATCAGCAAGATTGCGGCAACGCCAGTTAATAAACGCAACGATCCGGTCATGAAACGAGTGTCACGAGGTAGCAATTCTGGCATCAAAAATCCTCACTGCGCACCGCGTCCATTATTCCTTGTCAGTATCCTCGTCTTTTTTATTTTCGTCGTCCCCCGCTGCAACATCAATCACGGCGGCTCCTACTTTAAATGGGATTTTGGCAACTTCGATCGCCGCGTCCGCAGTCTGACCAATAACCATGCCTACGCAGCCGGCAATGCCGGGCAACAATGACACCATGACCAGCATTACCAAAAATTTTTTGCGCATCAGGCCGTCTCCTGTTGGGACCCGCATTCAATCTGGAAGGTTAGCGTATATAGTCGCGCAATTGAAATGTAGTGATGATTAATCTGTACGATCGCCTGTGATTGCGGTCAAGCGCGCCATCGCCCTGAAGCCGTTGCAGAACAAGGCGTGTAATCCACAGGCACCGCACGAAAATAGTTATCTGTGTGATGAGACGCTGTGCTGTCGAACCACCGAGGTTCAAGCATATGCATCCCGCCCCCGCCTGCATTCCTCTGCCTGATCCTCTGCAGGAATCAACAGACCAGTCGTAAATAGTGTGGTGCAATGGCGTCGCCGGAGTCTGCCAAAACCGATACAGGGGCCCAGGAAGGTTCCATGAGCCTGACGATATTGAAGAACTGCGACGTCGTTTATGTGCCGCGCTACTCGCCGCAGGCTTTGCGTGCGACGTCATCCAGACTGCCGCCCTCGACCTTGCCGTCGCCGGCCGGCCCTTCGTAAATCCAGCTGCCGTTTGCCTGCTGGACCACTTTCATGCTGTCGCCGTTGGCACACATGCCGTGGTATTCGGTCGCGTCACGGCCCCCGGAGTAACTGTGTTTGATACTGTAGGCGCCTGCAACGGGAGTCATCAACATCGCCCCAACCATCACCGTTCCAACCACTTTATTCATCTGTTGATCTCCAATTGTCAAAAACAAGTTTGCCTGTCGTTACCCGAAGGTGCCTATGCGAAGTGCACCATCTACTGTTCAGGACCTCTATGTTCGTGAACCACCAAACCAAAGCGGGTGGCTCGCGCTCCGACATTTTACACGGACACTATTTTTCTTTTCAAGTTCGACGCTTAGCAGAACTATCTAGTGTATCTGTGGAGGTATGGTTGGTCGACACCGCAAAAACAGCACG
>JABDLQ010000329.1 GCA_013002925.1 Gammaproteobacteria bacterium
CATGCAGAGTCTGCTCCAGGGCAAGTAGCATCAAATCATGCGGCTGGGTACGCCAGTTTGTCGTCACATTCGTCATTAGCGCCTGGGTATCCTCGGCTCCAAGCATGGCTGACTGTGTCACGGCAGACCGCCAGTCATTGACGCCGGGCTGCAGTGCATCAACAGGAAGCGGCTGATCATTACGCGAGATTCTTGCAAGCTCCGTCCACAGGGGCAGTGACGCCAGCACCTCTTTGCTCTGTGCGTACTGATGTAAGGCTTGACCCCAGTGTTGAATCGAAGTGGTTTTCAATGGCAATGATGGCGTCCGTCCTGCCACGATGGAGCGGTAAGCTTCCTCCAGATCTTCAAGCAGAATCCACCATGAAACCGCATCGACCACCAAATGGTGGAGGCACATCATGACCCTGGCGTGACGCGATGGCCCCCGATTGATAACTGTTGTGTGCATCAACACGGGTTTGCCGATATCGAGCTGGTCAACCGCGTGTTGCGCCTGCCCGTCATAATATGCCTGCTCCGTAGCTTCTGATAGTCGGTCGGCCGCAGGCATATCAACGGATGTTATCGTGACCCGGTTTTGGGTGGTGTCCGGTATTTCCTGCCGCCAGCCATTATCGTCCAGCACAAAGCGGCTGCGTAGCACGTCGTGGTGCTGGACCAGCATTCGCAGTGCTTCTTCCAGCACCAGTACATTGACCGGCGTTGACACATCCAGCAGCACGACTTGCGCATACTTGTCGGGGGTCTCCAACGCTTGTGCAAAATACCGGTGTTGAATCGGCGTCAATGTCACAGCGCCGCTCAACTTTCCCTGTTCACTGGCCAGCTTCGTAGCGGTACCCACTACTTTTTTGAGCTCCGCAATGGTGGGGTATTCAAATACCTGTTGCGGTGACAGCATGAGGCCTTCTTTGGCGGCCAGGGCGACAATCTGTATGTTTACGATGGAGTCACCACCCAATTCAAAAAAATTGTCATTGACTCCGACGCGATCCAGGCCAAAAACACGCGCCCAGATTTTTGCCAGCGTTGTTTCCACCTGGCCCTCGGGGGCGGCGTATTCTGATGCCATCTGCGGGCGAACCATATCCGGAGGTGGCAGTGCAGCGCGATCGATTTTGCAGTTCCCTGTCAGTGGCAGAGTGTCCATGTGCACAAAGTGGCTGGGAATATAGTCTTCCGGCAGCTGTTGCCTGAGCTGGCTTTTGAGTGCCTCCGGATCGATGGCCCCGGACGATACATAGTAAGCCGTTAAATAACGTTTGCCGCCGGCAGCGTTTACGCCTTCTCGGGGGGTGTAATCAATCTGGTCGAGAATTATTTGTACATTGTCGATATTGATATTGTCATCCAGCTCTTCGCGAGCCGCATCGCGGTCCTTATGGCCAAGCCTTACGTCCCAACTGTAGGGCAGGGAGTAATTATGAAAACCGCGTTCTTTCTGGTGTACATAAATACCTGCTTCGTTGATCAGGCAGTTCGTCGAACGCCCGGTATCCGCCGGACGAATCCACGGCACGCGGTCACGCAGATACTCCAGCATTTCGCCCAGGGATACATCGGTATAACGATAGTAGTCCACATACTGGATGTCACTGAAGATGTTTTCATCCTGCAAATGCTGCACATCAAGCGAGCGGGTAACGGCGTCATCCGCACGATGATAGGCTTTGCGCGCTTCGATAATCAACGCATCGATGCGACTGGGTGCAAACACCCGCTGTCGAAACAGGTCTGCCACCCGCGTTTCAAATATCTGGCCGCGGGACAGGCCGGTAAAAATGTGTTGTATGCCCCGTTCGACAGCGATTTTCATGCTCATTGTATAAATGGTTTTAAAGCAGCCATTACACACATTGCTGAACCGGTGCAGGCTATCGCGAAAAATTTCATTCATGGCGGGCGTAGTGCCGACAATCAGATCAAGGCCCAGATGTTCAACGACACGCCGCATATTGGCTTTTGCACCCTCGGAGATAAAACCGTTATCGAGCGTAAATACCAGCGGTGTTAGGCCCAGATCCACAATCTGGCACAAGGCGTAGGTGCTGTCCTTGCCGCCACTTAGCAGCATCATGCAGTCGGGAGTCCCGGGGGGGGCTGAAGTGCTGCGCGATTTGATGTCCCGGACAATAATGTCCAAATCCCGGGCAGATCCAAAGTAGGACAAGGCCTGCTCCCGCTCTGCATCATATTCATGACAGATCTTGCAGACACTGTCCTCGTCGAGCATCGCAGCCGGATGATTTCCCGACAACCCACACGACGTGCAAAATGCTTCTGAGGCAGCGTCACTGTGACCCTCAGCTGTGAACAGTTGCACCGTGCAGGCCGTGATCTGGGGATGATCCAGGAGTGCGGCTTCAATTTCCCCTGGTTCAATGCGCACGGCATTGAGCTTGATTTGCTCATCGGCCCTGCCCAGACAGGTGAGCGTCCCATCCGCATTGACATAGGCCAGGTCGCCGCTGCGATACATTTTCTCACCGGCACAAAATGGATTGTCAATAAAACGTTCCTGAGTCAGTGCAGGCCGGTTGAGAT
>JABDLQ010000172.1 GCA_013002925.1 Gammaproteobacteria bacterium
GCAGCGCGCGATGGATTCGACGGAATGCTGGCGATCCATCCTGAACAGGTCGCAGTGATCAATGCGGCGTTTACTCCGTCGCAGGACGATGTTGACTCGGCTCGGGAGGTGGTGGCTGCATTTGCAGGGAGTCCGGACGCCGGCGCTGTTGGCCTGCACGGCAAAATGCTGGATTTGCCTCATCTGGTACAGGCCCGGCGTCTGCTGGCAAAACATGAGGCGATTCGGGAGTTTACGGGGGCCTGAAGCACTTGCAAAAACGCGCTTTTTTGTCACAGCACGATGGACGAAGTCATGAGTCTGGCTACTGGTGCGGATGGACTGCCGGGGTGGACCCTAAAGCCATATCGACCTGATGCCCGGTGTTGTAGAATCATTGGTATTGATCATTGTGGCAGTGCTGTCTGGCTGGTGATAGTTGGTTCAATCCACCATCGTTGCGTAACGCTGCATATAAGTGAGCTGACAGCATCAGGTTTAGCGCCGGGCATGCCTGCATGGCCAGTTGAACCTGGCGCTGGTCGCAAGGCCTCACGGCACAATGAGAAACCTCGGCAATAATCATTGCACACGATTTGTAATGTTTTGGATGCAACGTCATTTTGTCTCAAGGAACATGTTATGAATGCCACCGCAGAAAAGCCTGTCAGGGACCGGGTATCCGAACAGGAATGGAACACCCGAGTTGATCTGGCGGCCTGCTATCGACTGATTGCCGCGCATGGGTGGGATGATCTGATTTTTACTCACGTATCTGCTCGGGTTCCCGGACCGGATGAACATTTTTTGATCAACGCGTATGGGATGTTGTTTGAAGAAATGACGGCGAGCAGCCTCGTCAAAGTCGATTTGCAGGGCAATAAAGTGGATGATTCACACCACCCGGTCAATCCGGCAGGATTTGTTATTCACAGCGCGATCCATGAAGCACGACCGGACGTCGCCTGCATTATTCATACGCACACCACGTCCGGTGTTGCAGTATCGATCCAGCCGGAAGGCTTGAGACCGCTGTCGCAAACTGCCCTGTTTCCATATTGTTCTGTTGGCTACCACGACTATGAAGGCGTGGCATTACTTGATGATGAAAAACCGCGCCTGGTTGCCGATCTGGGCGATCACAGCAATCTCATTTTGCGCAATCACGGCTTGTTGACGGCGGCAGGCTCGATACCCGATGCATTTTTGCAGATATTTGTGCTGGAGAAAGCCTGTGAAATCCAGATCAAGGCACAGACCGGTAACAATCTGATTGAAGTCGATCAACGTATCCAGAGCGGAATGCTCGCGCAGGCCAAAGAAGTAACCAAAGGGCTCGGCGGCGATCTCGCCTGGCCCGCATTGTTGCGCAAACTCGACCGTATGGATTCGTCATTTCGGAATTAAATTTATTGTCGCCCGGCATTGCCGAACCTGGAAGAACCTGATGCAGAAAGTTTTCGATAACGCCGGCAAGGCACTGGATGGCCTGCTGTTCGACGGAATGACCATAATGTCCGGCGGCTTCGGGTTATGCGGTATTCCAGAACATTTGATAGAAGCCCTGTGCGACTCCGGCGTTCGGGATCTGACATTCATCAGCAACAATGCCGGGGTGGATGATTTTGGTCTCGGGTTGTTGCTGCAAACCCGGCAAATAAAAAAAATGATTTCTTCCTACGTGGGTGAAAACAAGACGTTTGAAAAACAATTCCTGGCGGGTGAACTGGAGCTTGAGTTCAATCCGCAGGGCACACTGGCGGAACGGTGTCGCGCCGGTGGCGCAGGTATCCCCGCGTTTTATACCAAAACCGGCGTAGGTACCCTGATTGCTGAGGGCAAAGAACATAAGGAGTTTGATGGCCAAACGTACATCATGGAAACAGGTCTGGTTGCGGATCTCGCGATCGTAAAAGCGTTCAAAGGCGATACTGAAGGCAACCTTGTTTATCGCAAGACCGCGCGAAATTTTAACCCGGTGATGGCAACGGCGGGAAGAATCACTGTGGCAGAAGTCGAGAGTCTGGTGGAGATTGGTGAGATCGACCCGGATCAGGTGCATACACCGGGTATTTTTGTACACCGGATTATTGAGGGCACCCATTATCAAAAACGCATCGAACAACGCACGGTGCGCGAACCAACAGGGAAATAGTCATGCCATGGTCAAGGCAACAGATAGCACAGCACGCCGGCAAAGAATTGCAGGATGGCTTTTACGTCAACCTGGGAATCGGAATCCCGACGCTGGTAGCCAATTACATACCCGATGGCGTTCATGTAATCCTGGAAAGTGAAAATGGCATGCTGGGTATGGGGCCGTTTCCTTACGCCGATGAGGTGGATGCGGACCTGATTAACGCCGGCAAACAAACCATTACCGAATTGCCCCAAACCAGTTATTTTTCGAGCGCTGACAGTTTCGCCATGATCCGGGGCGGGCATATCGATTTGTCCATACTGGGAGCGATGGAAGTTGCGCAAAACGGTGACCTGGCGAACTGGATGATTCCAGGAAAAATGGTTAAGGGAATGGGAGGCGCCATGGATCTGGTGGCCGGCGTCAAGCGCGTGGTGGTCATCATGGATCATTGTACTCGCGATGGTGCACCAAAATTGCTGGAGAAATGCACGTTACCGCTCACAGGTACCCGGGTGGTCGATCGGCTTTATTCCGATCTGGGTGTATTTGATTTTGATGATGACGGAGTTACGCTCGTCGAGGTTGCACCTGATGTAACAATCAAAGAGATTATCAACAAAACTGCTGCGCGGCTCCACGTCGCTGCACATTTACAGGACAAAGAACAATGAGTGATGAAAAAGTATATCCGATCCCTGCACGGGCCAAAGCTGAAGCACTGGTTGATGCGGATGCGTATCAGAATATGTACCGGGCTTCAGTTGATAATCCTGAACAATTCTGGGGAGATCATGGCTCCCGGCTGGAGTGGATACGTCCGTACTCACGGGTCAAAGACACTTCATTTGAACGCGGTAACGTGTCGATCAAATGGTATGAAGATGGTGTTCTTAACGTGTGCGCCAACTGTGTCGATCGGCACTTGCCGGATAACTTTGCACGCACGGCAATAATTTTCGAAGGAGATGATCCGGCCGATTCGCGGCATATTACCTACGCTGAACTGCATGAGCAGGTATGTCGTTTTGGCAATGTTCTCAAAAGCGCCGGCGTCACGAAAGGTGACGTCGTGACAATCTATATGCCAATGATCCCGGAAGCAGCGGTTGCAATGCTGGCATGCGCCCGAATTGGCGCTGTACATTCCGTTGTGTTTGGTGGCTTTTCACCCGAAGCGCTGGCCGGCCGGATCGACGACTGTCGCTCTGAATTTTTGATCACGGCAGACCAGGGCGTTCGTGGTAACAAAAAAATTCCGCTGAAAAGCAACGCAGACAAAGCAATCGACAGTCTGCAGCAGACCGAAGTTCGCAAAACCATTGTTATCAAGCGGACGGGTGCCGATGTCGAATGGTATGCCGAGAGAGATATCTGGTTTGATGAGGCGATGGAACAGGCGTCGGTAGATTGTCCACCGGAACCTATGAACGCGGAGGATCCGTTGTTCATTTTGTATACGTCAGGATCGACCGGTAAACCCAAGGGCGTGCTGCACACCACGGGGGGCTATCTGGTGTATGCGGCAATGACCCATGAATTCGTGTTTGATTACAAGCCTGACGACGTTTACTGGTGCACCGCAGATGTCGGGTGGGTCACCGGGCACAGTTACATCGTATATGGTCCCCTGGCGAACTGTGCCCAGACGCTGATGTTTGAAGGGGTGCCGAATTATCCGGACTTCAGCCGGTTTTGGCAGGTTGTGGATAAGCACAAGGTCACTATTTTTTATACTGCACCGACGGCAATCCGGGCGCTGATGCGTGAAGGTGACGGCCCACTTGAGAGCACCAGCCGTGACAGTTTAAGGTTGCTGGGCAGTGTGGGCGAACCCATTAACCCGGAAGCATGGGAGTGGTACTACGACAAGGTGGGCAAGCGAAATTGTCCTGTAGTGGATACGTGGTGGCAAACAGAAACGGGTGGAATTTTGATCACCCCACTGCCGGGTGCAACGCCAATGAAACCGGGATCTGCGTCGCTGCCGTTTTTTGGGATACAACCTGCCGTTGTAGATGGCGAAGGCAAGATTCTGGAAGGGGCAACCGACGGCAACCTGGTGATTCTTGACAGCTGGCCGGGTCAGATGCGTAGCGTTTATGGTGATCATGAGAGGTTCGAGCAGACCTATTTTTCTACCTTCGACAACATGTTCTTCACAGGCGACGGCGTGCGCCGTGATGAAGATGGTTATTACTGGATAACCGGTCGCGTCGACGACGTGCTGAATGTGTCCGGTCACCGTATGGGCACCGCGGAAATTGAAAGCGCCCTGGTTGCTCACCCCAGTGTTGCCGAGGCAGCGGTAGTTGGCTACCCACACGATGTCAAAGGTCAGGGAATCTATGTATATGTAACCCTGAATGCAACGGAAGAACCCGGCGATAAACTGCACGATGAGCTCAGAAAATGGGTGCGCAAGGAAATTGGCCCGATCGCCACCCCGGACTGTTTGCAGTGGGCGCCAGGATTGCCAAAAACCCGTTCCGGGAAAATCATGCGACGGATTTTGCGCAAGATTGCCGCCAACGATCACGCCAATCTTGGCGATACGTCTACTTTGGCCGATCCTTCTGTCGTCGACGACCTGGTGGCAAATCGTGTCAATAAAACCTAGCGGCAGGCGTCAGAAAACGAACTGAATGCAAACACTTCGGTATCGCGTATCCCGCAGGGTCTGCCCGCCATGTCACTGGCAAACATCTTACTCTCCGGCATGGCCGGGCAGGGACGCCCATTTTGATTGCCGGCCATCCGAGGGGCCTGCTGCAGCCAATTAGCTGCGCATCGTTCAAGGTCACGGGGTATGCGAGGTGCACGGCGGGTGTACTTTCACCAGGGTGTGGCGGCAGATATCCACAGTGCGGGAAAATACACTGGCGTGTAAGCGGGTTTTGAACGTACGAAACCTGTCGAACGCAGCGCTTTGTTACAGGCTATTGAACCAGTTTGCGCATTTCCTGCACGGCCACCGATAAGGTCGCAAAATCCATGGAGCCGATACTGCGCATATCCGCGATCACCCCATGGGCCCTGGAAATTTCACGCGAATTCTTTTTCTGCCACTGCTGTGCGACTTCTTTGTCATCCGTGCTGCCTTTGCCGTCCGTCACAGCAAGTATTGTCACGTTGCGCTGAATCTCATACAGGTTTTCACGCAGTGTGCCCCGCGCCAATGCCTGCCAGCGGCCGCGCACCGGGAGTTGTTCAATTTGCTGACGCAACCAGGTCACACGCAAGCCGCGCGCGACCCGAAAATAGACGCGCGCAACAAATTCGTCGTCACAGTTAAGTTGTGCTGCCGCTTGAGCAATGTTGTATCCCGAGTACAGATAGCGGATTCCGGCCATTTTTTGAGCAAGCTCTTTTGACACGCCCATGGTCGTATAAATCTCACGAAAATCACGAAACTGATTGAGTGCCGGTCCGCGTAGCAAATCCTTGATGTTTTTTGCCAGGTTGCTGATCGCGGGCCTGAGTGTTTCAATGGCAAACTTTGTGTCATTGGCAAACTGCGGTCGCTGTAGCACCCATATTGAAGCGCGACGCAGAAGTCTTGCCGACTCTGCCAGCATGCGGTACTGCGCTTTGGCCTGAACTTTATTATCCAGCGCCTCAATACTTCTCCACAGCGGGCGCAAATCGAGTGTTTCCCGGGCGATGGTATAGGCGCGCGCAATCTCTCCGGCACTGGCCCCGGTTTCATCCTGGGTGCGTACAACATAGGTCGGCCCCATACGGTTGACCAGGCTGTTGGCAGTCTGGGTCGCCATGATCTGCCGTGCCAGCCGATGGTCTTTCATGAGGTCCGCGTATTTGTCC
>JABDLQ010000174.1 GCA_013002925.1 Gammaproteobacteria bacterium
GGTGGCGGCCACAGGATTCCGAGTCCCGATAACGGCGCTGACCGAAGGTGAGCGCGGCTTATGGAACGTGTTGCTACTTGCTCCGGATTCTTCCCTGACCTCTGAAGGCAGTCATGTGGTGCAGACGCGTGCCGTCGAACTGCATTACCAGGATGGTACGTTTGCTTATATAGGCGGACCGTTACAGCACGATGATCTGATTGTCGCAGCAGGTGTCAACCGGGTTGTACCCGGGCAACACGTGCGAGTTGGCACAGTGTTGACGCGTACGCAACGACCATGAGTGACGATTATGAGGCTCCGTGCCGCTCTGCTGGATTGGCCACGCTGTTTTACACCAACCGCTATGCTCTGGTGCTCAGCATCATTGTGATTGTTCTGGCCGGCTGGTCGGCAGTTACCAATTTACCGCGCATCGAAGACCCTCGCATCACCAACCGCTATTCCCGGGTGACGACACTATTACCGGGTGCATCGGCCCAGCGGGTTGAAGCGCTGGTGACAGATCCTATCGAGGACCAGCTCCAGGAATTATCGGAAATCCGCAAAGTTGAATCAGTATCAAGAGCCAATATTTCTGCAGTCAATATCGAGCTGCAGGACTGGGTTAACGATGCCCAGACCGAGCAAATCTATTCAAAGATTCGCAACCGCCTGCGCAACGTCAGCAGCGACTTGCCTGCTGACGCATCAGAACCGGTGCTCGATGACAAAATCTCAGCGATTGCGTACAGCCTGATTGTTGCGATTAACTGGCGAGATTCAAAAGATGTGCCGCTGAATTTGATGAATCGTCTTGCCGAAGAGCTGGCCGATGGTTTACGCGAAGTGCCCGGCACTGATGTCGTGCGACTGTTTGGTGCTCCGCAGGAAGAAATTTCAGTGGTTGTTGACAGTGCCCAGCTGGCGGCCATGGGTATCGATGCGGCCGGTCTGGCCAATCGTATTGCCAGCTCGGACCCCAAGGCATCTGCCGGCATGTTACGCAACGCGTCCCGCGATATGCTGATAGAAGTGGCAGGTGAACTGGACACGGTGCAGCGTATTGCCAGACTGCCGGTGGCAGCAACTACAACCGGACAAATTGTGTCACTTGGTGATATCGCAGATGTCGCACGTGGTATCCGTGAACCGCCGACCGCTATTGCACGCACGGATGGCATGCGCAGCATACTCATCGCCGCCCATACCGAGGCCGATATCAGGGTCGATAAATGGGCAGTCAAGGCGCACGCGGTCGTTGATGAGTTTCGTCGCACCACGGGGCAGGGCATCGACGTCAGTATCGCGTTTGAACAAAGTGGTTACACCAGTGCGCGTCTGAGTACGTTGTCGGGTAACCTGCTGGCAGGCGCATTGGTAGTGATGCTGGTTGTGTTTCTTGGTATGGGCTGGCGCGCCTCTCTTGTTGTGGGGATGGCCTTACCCTTGTCGGCCTCTCTGACGCTGTTTGGCCTGACCTTTACATCGCAGCAAATTCACCAAATGACTATTTTTGGCATGATCGTTGCGATCGGGTTGCTGATCGATAATGCGATCGTCATGACTGATGAGATCAAGCAGCGCCGGGATCAGGGGATGGCACGGGTAGATGCCATTCGGCATTCAGTATCGCACCTGTTTGTGCCACTACTGGCATCAACACTGACCACGATACTCGGGTTTATGCCGGTATTTTTACTGCCAGGGGCATCCGGTGATTTCGTCAGCCCGATTGCATTGGCAGTGGTGCTGGCATTATCTGCGTCGTTTTTGATTTCCATCAGCATCATCCCGGCGCTGGCAGGGATGATGTTGCCCCACGAGCGGACCTATTCAAAAATACAGTGGCTGCACAATGGCCTGAACTTTGGACATTTGGGGCAGTATTACCGTTCAGTATTGCGACACGCGCTGCAGCGCCCGCTGCTAACGATACTGCTGTGTGGCGTGCTTCCGGTTTCCGGTTTCCTGCTGGCTACAACGCTAAACCAGGAGTTTTTTCCAGCGGCTGACCGGGATCAGTTTGAAGTGGAAGTGTACATGCCGGCAGGCACGTCAATAGCCCGTACCACTGATCTTGTCCGTGACATTGAAGCTGAAATTCGCAAGCAGGACGGGGTTCGCCAGGTTAACGCGATGATCGGGGGTACTTACCCAACGATCTATTACAACCGCATCATGCGGATTCGTAATGACAGCAGCCATGCCCATCTCATGGTGTACACCGAATCACTGGCCGATGCCCGGCGACTGGTACGTACGCTGTCGCCGGATTTCAGTCGCCGCTTTGGTGAAGCTCAGGTGCTGGTCAAGGAGTTTGCCCAGGGACCGCCAGTCGAGGCACCGGTAGGGTTTCGTATTGCCGGCCCCGACACTGAAACGCTGCGGCTGCTGGGTGAAGAGCTGCGACGCATTATGCACACGGTGCCAGAAATATCAGCGACCCGGGCGACGATCATGGGCGGCGTAGCAAAACTCAATGTGCGCGCTGACGTGGAGCAAACACGCCTGGCAGGATTGGCGCTGACGCAAGTAGCGGGGCAGTTGCAAAACAACCTGGAGGGGGGCGTCGGCGGCACCGTGCTGGAAGATCTGGAGTCGCTGCCGATCCGGATTCGTTATGCGGCCGATGAGCGCGACACGGCAGCTGCCGTGTCGGCCACCAAACTGTTGTCCCCGGTGACCAACACCTGGGTACCGCTTAATGCACTCGGGGACACGGTGCTGCAGCCGGATGATGCGGCGATTAGTCGTTACAACGGCATACGTATCAACCGCGTTCTGGGGTATCTGCAGCCGGGCGAATTTGCGATTGATGTCAACAAGGCGTTGAAAAAAGCACTTGCCGTAGCTGATTTCAGAATGCCGCCAGGCTATACCCTGAGTACCGAAGGTGACAGCGCTGAACAGGCCGATGCACTGGGGGACTTGCTCACTTACCTGCCTGTGTTGCTGATGCTGATGATCACGACTCTGGTGCTGTCTTTTCGGAGCGTAACGCTGGCTGCCGCGATTATTTGTGTGGCGGGTTTGTCGGTGGGTCTGGGAATGTTCTCAATCTGGTTGGGGCAATACCCGCTGGGGTTCACGGCCATAATCGGTAGCGTGGGTCTCGTTGGTGTTGCCATCAACGGCACGATCGTAGTGCTTGCATCCATTCGCAATAATGCGCGGGCGCGTCGCGGTGAAATCGAGGCTATGCTCGATGCGACAGTGCATACAACACGCCATATTATCTCGACGACGCTCACGACTATTGGCGGGTTTGCACCATTGCTGTTGTTTACCGGCGGTGATTTTTGGCCGCCACTGGCCATTGTAATTGCCGGTGGTGTTGGCTTTTCATTTACGCTGTCATTATTTTTTGCACCCGCCGTCTATCGGTTTTTGGCGGTGCATCGCAATGCCCTGCCGGCCTTTTTTATGGAGCGGGTGCCGGCATGAGAATGGCGCTTTCCTTTTTACTATTGCTGGTGGCGAGCGCGTGTGTATCCGTACCCGTACCTCCCGATGCGCAGGCGTTACAGCGTCATGCGGCAAATTGGCATGAACAATCCGGCGTCGATGCAAGCGACACGGGTACACCGCCAGATGAGAACTGGTGGCACACCATTGCGGACCCGGTACTTGGTCAACTGATTACCATGGCTTGGGAGAACAACTACGATATAAAAATTGCACAGGCGCGTTTGCAACAGGAAGCGGCCGGTCGTCAGCAGGCGCGGGCCTTGCTGCTGCCGTCGGTCGGGGCACAGACCAGTTACACATGGACGGAACAAAGCCTGAATTCACCGGCCGGACCGTCCAGTTTGATTAACGCGGGCTTAATAGATCGTGAGCTGGAGTTCTGGAACGCGTCGATCGAGCAAAGTTGGGAGATCGATCTGTTTGGTGCCAATCGCTACCAGGTGAACTCGGCGACAGCCCGTATGCAGGCCGCGATGGCCGCACGTCACGGCGCCGCCCAGGCGGTGCTGGCACAGGTGGTGTCAGCTTATGTGGAATATCATGGCTTCAGGCAGCGGCTCGATGTCCTTGCGCGGAATACCGCTTTGCAGGAAGCGTCTTTGGTCATCATCGAGCGGCGTGCTGATCTCGGGCTGGAATCCCGCCTGGCAGTACGTCGCGCCGCCGGGCAACTGGCCACAGCCCGCGCTGGAGTGCCCGGTCTCCGAGGAGCGCAGCAGGCGGCAATGCATCGGCTGACGGTGCTGCTGGACGTTCCCGCCGGTGAGCTGGATCCACTATTACACTCTTCATCCGGCATGTTAGCGTTACCGGCGGCTGCGACAGGCATTAAATCTGAACTGTTAATGCGTCGCCCGGATGTGGCGGTTGCAGAACTGATGATGCAGGCCAGCGCTGCGGATGTGGGCGTGGCCAAAGCCAACCTGTTTCCGCGCTTCGCTCTAAGCGCAGTGGGAGGCTATGAAAGCAGCAGTGTTTCATCCCTGATCAATGGTGCCAGTCGCAGCCTGGGAATCGTACCGCAACTGAGCGCACCGCTGTTTCAGGGTGGACGCTTACGGGCGCAGCGTGATGCCGCGCAGGCGCGATGGGTCAGTGCGCTTGCAAACTACCAGAAGACGGTGGTCGCGGCGTGTGCCGATGCAGAGATTGAGCTGGCACGCTATTACAGTGAGCGGCGCGCGGCAGAGCATGTCGAGCTGGCCTTCGACGAGGAACAGGCTGCGGCCGAACTGGCACAAAAACTCTATGAAAGGGGCCTTTTGAACGCACTTGAACTCATTGATGCCCGACGCAGGTCATTGCAGGCCGAAGATGAGTGGATTCGGAACCGGATTCGCCAGCAGTTGACGTTTGTTAACCTGTACATTGCTTTGGGCGGTGGCTGGCAGTCATTCGCCGAACACCAGGTGCATGAAAACCGGGTGCATGAACCCCAGGTGCATGAACCCCAGGTGCATCACACCCTGACCCACGAAAACACCCTTCCGAACCCGTAACTTCCGGCATAATGCGGGTACGGTTTGCTACGGGATATGTGATGTCGGGGATTGATCGATTGCTCAGTATAATGACGCGCCTGCGTGATCGCGAGACTGGCTGTCCGTGGGATATTTCTCAAACTTTTCAAACGATTGCACCATATACTTTAGAAGAAGCTTACGAAGTGGTGGATGCGATTGAGCGCAAAGACTACGACGCGCTCCGGGGCGAACTTGGCGATCTTTTGTTGCAGGTCGTGTTTCATGCCCAGATGGCCGCTGAGGAAAATCTGTTCGATTTTAACGATGTCGCAACGGCGATAGCCAACAAAATGGAACAGCGGCACCCGCATGTATTCGGTGATGTGCCAGCGGCTACACCCGCCGAGGTACGCGCAAACTGGCAGCAGATTAAACACCAGGAGCGTGGTGATGAGTCGGTCATGGCGGATATTCCCCATGCCATGCCGGCACTGAAAAGGGCGCAGAAAATCGGCTCCAGGGCGACGTCGATCGGATTCGACTGGCCGGACCAGACAGGTGCGTTAAACAAGCTGCAAGAGGAATTGGCAGAATTGCATGATGCGATTGCCGATGCCCGGCACGCCTCTATGGAGCATGAAATGGGTGACGTGATGTTCAGTCTGGTCAATGTTTGCCGGCATCTGGGCCTCGATGCAGAAAGTGCGCTGGGCAAGGCCAACCGGCGGTTTACCGAACGTTTTACCCAGGTCGAGCGTGCCGTCCGGGAGCACCAGGAGCGTACCGGCGAGACGGCGGGTCCGGAGTTCATGGAGGGTCATTGGCAGGCCGCAAAAAAACAAACAAAAACAACGACATAAAATTAACAATGTTGTTCAGGCTGGATTCAGCGTCAGAGCCATATGATGTCACTGTCACCGGCAGAAGCTATGCGGCGACGGATTTACATGATCAGACTGGCATTCGGAGACAGATATGAACAACGTGAAACTGACACTCATTGGCCTGGTTACCCTGGCACTGACGCCCCTGGCATCTGCAGACTATACCTCCAGCCGCAGTGGCAATGCCGATTACCGCTATGCGGATGTAATCGAGGTAGAGCCCATCATTCGGTATGTGCGGGTCGATGTCCCGCGCCGTGAGTGCTGGGACGAAGAGGTATATTATGAGCGGCGCGAATCGCGTCATTATGCACGCTCCCGAAACCGGGGAACTGCTGGTGCAACGATTGCCGGTGGTTTGATCGGTGGTGTTATCGGGCGGCAGATCGGCGGTGGTTCGGGTCGGGATGCCATGACGGTGGTTGGCACCCTGGTCGGATCAGCACTGGCCAGCGACCGGGCACGACGCGATCGGGATTATTACGAAGACCGGGATTCCCGTGATCGTCACATTGCCGGCGAGGTACGCACCGTGGAGCGCTGCGAAGTACGACGCGAAGTGCATGAGGAAGAACGAATCGATGGATATCGGGTCAAGTATGTTTATGATGGCCGTGAATATTCTACGCGCACGGATGAAGATCCCGGCGATCGCATCAAGGT
The DNA here is from genome assembly GCA_013002925.1 of Gammaproteobacteria bacterium. Taxonomy (GTDB): domain Bacteria; phylum Pseudomonadota; class Gammaproteobacteria; order Steroidobacterales; family SZUA-146; genus SZUA-146. The sequence goes on from JABDLQ010000174.1 coordinate 6,461, forward strand.
GCGGGTGTCCGTGAGTCCGGCGCGCTATTGAGCAGGTGCGAACAGGGAAAACAGATGTTGAGTCAGTGGGTCAAATTGTGTGCGTGTGCGGCGCTGCTGGCTGGAGCCGGGTGGCCGACCAGCAGCTATGCCGACAAACAGGATTACGAGCTGGCTGACCGCATCTATGAGAAGTTCAAGGAGCGCGAGGAAAAAGCGCGTGATGAGCAACAGAA
>JABDLQ010000182.1 GCA_013002925.1 Gammaproteobacteria bacterium
TAATGGCCCTGATTGCGTGGCTGTACGTACTCAAGCAGGTTGATGTCAGCTATGCGTACCCGTTTATTTCACTAGGCTTTGTTTTTGTATTGTTGATCAGCTACCAGTTTTTCAACGAGACCATCAATCTGTACAAAATTGCCGGAATTATGTCGATTATCCTGGGTGTGTTTTTGATCAGCCGAAGTTGAGTCTGCGCGTGCACGGCAACGTCGCGCATAGTTTGGCTGGGCACAACCACGGGCAGGTGTTGTGCGCGGTGCAACAGCGCAGGGCGGCACCGGGAGCCAGCGCGAATTGAGCGGCGGGCCCCGGGGCGCGCATACGCCGTCGCTTGCTCTGCGCCCTGGCCTGCGCACGTGCCGGTGGCAGACCCGGGCGATGGTCGCTCCTGCAGGCATTGCCATTATGTCATTTACGGATTTTGCTTAGTGTTGCAGGGAAGTTTTTGCAGGTGGCGCTGCAGTGGTATAGTTCCCGGCTCGTGATTCAAGCCGTGCTACCTGTTCCCGCAAAGCCATCGGGTGTGCCTGCGCTTTGCATGCGCAGTACGAATAACTAATAACCAGTGCGAGTCAATAAAGCAGTGAGTTCGTCGGTCGATATTTCCATTATTTGTCCCGCCTTTAATGAAGCGGATGGCATCAGTTCGGCGGTGGCCAAGCTCACGCAATGCATTGACGCGTTGCCGAGCTCCGCGGAAGTGTTGATCATTAATGACGGCAGCACGGATCAGACGGTCAAGCTCGCCAAAGAGGCCATTGGCGGGGACCACCGGTTTCGGATCCTCAGCCATCGGGTTAACTTCGGCAGAGGACGGGCCCTGCGGACCGGGTTCCATGAGGCACGTGGCCGTATCGTGATTACCTCCGAGGGCGATCTGTCATGGGGCGCTGAAGTGATTCCGCGCATGATTAACTACCTTGACGACAATCCTGCCAAGGATGCGGTCTTCGCATCACCGCATCTCGCCGGAGGCGGGTATCAGAATGTGCCTCGTCATCGCGTCATGCTGAGCAAGATTGGCAACCACATTCTGGGCTTCCTCTACACAGGTGGTCTGACAATGACCACCGGTATGACGCGGGCGTACCGGGCGGAGGCGATCAAGCCGCACTTGTTTACGCATGACGGCAAAGAACTTCATCTGGAGATTTCCCATCGCCTGTTAACACTTGGCTATCGGATAGGCGAGGTGCCGGCAATACTCAGTTGGCCAGAGCCGCAAGCGGGCGTGCAAAGCCGCGCAGGTCGTACCAACTGGAGCAAAGTGTCGAAGCTGGTCAGGTCACACATGGCGTTTGGTCTGTTGCATGGTGTCGATCGCATTATTGCGCCAGCCGTGCTGCTGCTGACGATGGCGATCCTGTTTTTCGGCGGCTGGGCACTGTTCAATTTGCTAACGGGTCAGGTGTCCATATTTTTGGCCGCCCTGACCGCAACGTTGATGATTCTGTGGATCAATGTGGTGGTGGGGTTCTTTCTGCTTAACCATATTTTTGAGGTGCAGAAAGATGTCTGGCGTTCGCAGCGCCAAATGAGCTTTGTATTCGGCCACAAGCGCGAATATGAAGGTGACTACTACTTCGAGGAGGCACTGCACAGCGGTGCCGACACAACAGGAGCGCCATGAAGGCCGTACTGCAAAACGTTAAGACGGGCCTGATTACGCTCGGCGATATACCGCAACCGGTCGCGCGGCCGGGCAATATACTGGTGCGCAATATCTGCTCACTGGTCTCGGCTGGTACTGAGAAATCCGTCATGGAATTCTCCAAGGCGAACTACCTCAAAAAGGCCATGCAACGACCCGACCTTTTTCGCAAGGTACTCAACCGCGCAAAAAATGAAGGCTTGTGGCAGACCTATCAGGTTGTCTCCAATCTCATCGATCAGCCTATCCAGCTCGGCTACTCGAGCGCGGGTGTGGTGCTTGAGGTCGGTGCAGAAGTGACTGATATTCGGGTCGGCCAGCATGTTGCATGCGCCGGCCTTTTTGTCGCGACGCATTCCGAGGTCGTGTCGGTACCAAGAAATCTCGCAGCGCCGATACCGGATGGCGTGTCGTTCGAGGACGCAAGTTTTGTGACGCTCGGTGCGATTGCGCTGCAGGGCGTGCGGCTGGCGGATCTGGCGCTTGGTGAGCATGTAGTGATCTACGGACTGGGCCTGGTTGGCATGGTTGCTGCGCAGTTGGCATTGGCTGCGGGCTGCAATGTCATTGGTGTGGACATCGATGCCAGCAAAGTAGCGGACGCGACCGACCTGGGCTGCACGGGCGTGGTGGTGGCGCCCGGTTTCGAAGAAATCATTTTGGAACAGACCGGTGGCTACGGCGCAGACAAAGTGGTGCTGTGTGCCGCGACCAAGAGCAATGAGCCGATTGAGAAAGTCCCTGAATTTACGCGGCAAAAGGGCGTGCTCGTGGTGGTTGGCGACGTCCCGATGAACATTCCCCGGCGTGCTTACTATGACAAGGAAATTGATATCCGAATCTCGCGGTCCTACGGTCCCGGTCGGTATGACATGGGCTACGAGGAAGGTGGGCTGGATTACCCGTATGCCTACGTTCGCTGGAC
>JABDLQ010000188.1 GCA_013002925.1 Gammaproteobacteria bacterium
AAAAACCGGTACGTTTATCGTTCCAGGTGAGCATCAGACGTACCTGGTGCACTGTGATATCGCCCAGCACATGGAAAAAGGCATGAAGGGTCAGCTTGTCGTCGGGCGCGGCTCGGGCGATTTGTGGAGTATCCCCGGAGTCAGCAATGCCTTTAACGCCGAAAGTTATTTGCCAGGCATGCTTAAGTGGATTATCGGATCCATGATTTTTGCCACGGCGCTGCTGTCGTTATACCTGATGCGTAAAAAATCGCTCCGGTGAACATTCCCTGATCAGGCTGTTCTGCGGTCGGGCAACGGGCGTTAACAGGCTCCGATGTAACGGATGGAATCTGTCACGATCCAAAAAACATCAGACGCGTGAAATTAGTATAGTCAGCTTCGCTTGCCATCAAGCCAACGAGCACGAGCAAACACAGTGGTGGTATCAGCACGGCATAAATCAGAGCGAGGCGCTCCCACATCATATGCATAAACACTGCCACGATCAGACCGGCTTTTAAAAACATAAAAACCAGGATTAACGTCCAGCGCAGGTACCCCTGCAACTGGTAATAGTCGACCATGTAGGAAAAGGTGCTGAGAACAAACAGTAATAACCAGATCCACAGGTAAACACTGATTGGATGTTGTTGGCCTTCTTCGTGTGCCATGCTGCCTCCTACCATAAATAGAAAAACGCGAATATAAAGACCCAGACCAGGTCGACGAAATGCCAGTACAACCCGGTAATCTCCACAATCTCATAGTTGCCTTTTTTCTCGTAATCGCCACGCCAGACCTTAAACGCCACGACACTCAAATAAATCACGCCCGCCGATACATGCAAGCCATGAAAGCCGGTGATCATAAAAAACGTCGAACCAAACTGCGCGGCTCCCATAGGATTACCCCACGGGCGCACGCCTTCTTCGACAATGAGCTTGGTCCACTCGAAGGCCTGCATGCCAACAAAACTGGCGCCCAGCAGCGCGGTAAGCAACATCAGGATGACCACTTTCTTCCGGTCCCCCCGGTACCCATAGTTCACGGCCATGGCCATCGTCCCGCTGCTGGTAATCAGCACGAACGTCATGATGGCAATAAGAATCAGCGGGATGTGATGACCGGCAATAGTCAGCGCAAAGACTTCGCTGGGGTTTGGCCACGGCACGGTGGTCGACATCCGCACGGTCATGTAACCGGTAAGAAAGCTCGCGAAAATAAAGGTATCGCTGACCAGGAAGATCCACATCATCGCCTTGCCCCACGGGACCTTGAACGCTTCCTTGTCGGCGGACCAGTCGGAGACTACACCTTGCATCCCCCCCGGCATTTCAACAGACTCGCCGGTATTCATTAGAGGTTCCTGTGCCATATGCTCACCTTGCCTATGTGGACAATAACAATCCGAACAGTGCCAGCCAAATCAGCAGCAAATAGTGCCAATAGATGGTGCACAGCTCTACACTCAAACTTATTCGCTCCGGTGCTACATCGCTAAAAACCTTCACCGTGGTTTTCCCCCACACCCACAGCCCCCCCAGCATGTGCAAACCATGCAAAGCGGTAATCACGTAAAAAAATGCATTGGCCGGATTGGCATCAACAAAATATCCACTGGCACCCAGTTGCTGCCAGGCCCATAACTGGCCAGTCAAAAACAAGACGGTGAAAACACCGGCTGCAATGAGACTGGTTTTGATCGTCTGCAGCGGGCCTTTTTGGGACGCACTGCGGGCGCGCTGAAACGCTGCGCTGCCCAACAGCAGCAGAATCGTGTTAACCCACAGCAAACCAGGATCCGGTAGCGGCCGCCAGTCGCTCAGCTCCATGCGAATGAAGTAGGCGCTGACAAACAACGCAAATATTGACGTCACGACGACCAGAAACACCCACAATCCCATTTTTGCCGGTGGAAAATACTCATCCGGTCGCGGATCTTCAATGGCGCCATGCACGAGCGACGGCTCGCGCGCCAGATTCTGCGGCAATAACCACCACACGACGATCAGTGCCAGCAGACCCAAAAATATCAGCGTGACAAACACGGTCTATTCACCACTGCTCGGATGGGTTTCATCCACCGGGTCGGTTTGCGGAATAAAATCCTCGGCTGAGCCTGGCGTGCTGTACTCGTAGGCCCAGCGATACACCACCGGCAATTCCGGTCCCCAGTTCCCGTGTGCCGGAGGAGTCTGTGGTGTCTGCCACTCCAATGTCGTCGCACGCCATGGATTTGGATCTGCTTTTTTGCCCTTTCTGAGACTCCAGAACACGTTGATAAAAAACAGTATCTGTGCGGTACCGACGATAAAGGCCGCGACTGTAATGCCTGCGTTCATCGTGTGGGCGGATTCGGGAATGAGGTCGGTAGTTCCGTAGGCGTAATAGCGCCGTGGTACGCCCAGAAAGCCGAGATAATGCATCGGCAGGTATATTGCATACGTACCCAGGAACGTGATCCAGAAATGCCAGACACCAAGGGCATTATGAAACATCCTGCCAGTGATTTTCGGGAACCAGTGATAGATCGCAGCGAATAACACCAGGACCGGTGAAACGCCCATCACCATATGAAAATGACCAATAACAAAATAGGTATCAGATAACGGCACATCGACCGACACATTCCCCAAAAACAATCCTGTCAGTCCGCCGTGGATAAACGTGAATATAAAGCCTATTGCAAACAACATCGGCACTGTCAGGTGGATGTTTCCGCGCCACAGCGTCAATACCCAGTTGTACACCTTGATGGCTGTCGGTATCGCAATGATCAACGTGGTCGTTGCGAAGAAAAAACCAAAATAGGGGTTCATGCCGCTGACATACATATGGTGCGCCCACACAATAAAACTGATGCCGCCAATCGCAAGAATCGCCCAGACCATCATGCGGTAGCCAAAAATACTTTTACGCGCATGGGTGCTGAGCACATCCGAGACCAGGCCAAACGCAGGCAACGCCACAATGTAGACTTCCGGATGTCCAAAAAACCAGAACAGGTGCTGAAACAGTACCGGGCTGCCACCTTCGTATTCGAGGTTTTCACCCATGGACAAAATGGCAGGCATAAAGAAACTTGTGCCGATCTGCAAATCCAGCGTCATCATGATAGCGCTGACAAATAACGCCGGAAACGCCAGCAGGCCCAAAATAGTCGCGACAAAAATCGCCCACACACTCAGCGGCATGCGCATCAGTGTCATACCGCGGGTCCGCGCCTGCAACACCGTGACAACGTAATTGAGCCCGCCCATCGTAAAGGCCACGATAAAGATCGCCAGCGAAACCAGCATCAGCAAAATGCCAGCGCCCGCCCCGGGCGTGCCTTCCAGAATCGCCTGGGGAGGGTACAGCGTCCACCCGGCACCGGTCGGCCCGCTGGGCACGAAAAAACTCGCCATCAGCACAATGACGGACAGCAGGTAGACCCAGAAACTCAGCATGTTGAGAAACGGGAACACCATGTCCCGCGCGCCAAGCATCAGAGGAATCAGGTAATTGCCGAAGCCACCAAGAAACAATGCAGTCAGCAGATAAATCACCATGATCATGCCGTGCATGGTCACGTATTGATAATATTCATACGGAGCGAGAAAGGAGAAGGTGTCTGGAAACCCCAGTTGCAGACGCATCAGGCCCGACAACACCAGCGCCACCAGCCCGACACTGATCGCGGTTATTCCATACTGAATCGCAATAACTTTGTGATCCTGGCTCCAGATATAAGCGGTCACCCAGCTTTTGGGATGGTGGAGCTCTTGTCCTTCATCGGCAATTGCAACATGTGCCATTGGAATAACCTCTTTATAATTTACTTAAAGCAGTGTTCAGGCGGAAAAACCTCTTGCTGATCGTTGTCGTGTGGCAGTCCAGACTACAATGTATTGATGTACGCGATAACATCAGCGATGTCTTTCTCGCTGCGCAGCATTTTTGCCATCAGCACCATTTGTACACCATAGGCGTCGTCGGCATGCGCGCCACGCACAGCACGTGAGAAGTTTCTCAATTGATTACTCATATACCAGTCACTCATGCCCGCCAACCGCGGCCCGTTTTGTGACCAGATGCCATGACCGTCGGCCGCGTGACAGGCGGCACAGGTCGTATACAATTCCTTGCCCCGTTCAATGTCCCCGCTCATGGTCGCCGGCGCGGGTTTGTCCGGCAGGGAGTCGATGTAGGCAACAACATTTGCAATGGCCTGATCATTAACCAGTGTCGAGGCCATCGGTGCCATCTGCCGTCCATAGTTGTCCTCTTCGAGCGCTCCGCGTGCGCCGTTCTGGTAGTGCTTTATTTGCCGCGCAAGGTACCAGGGATGCTGACCGGTGAGTTTCGGTGCGTTCAGCGCCAGATTACCGGCCCCATCGGCCCCGTGACAGGCAGAGCACACGGCGTACATCGCCTGACCGGCGTTGGCGTTACCTTTTACCGTTGCCACTGTTTCTGCATAGGTCGGATAACTGCTTAGCCAGGCCTGGTAGGCATCTTCTTCCTCAACCACCACCCGTCCACGCATGGTGAAATGTGCCACGCCACAGAGCTCTTCACACAGCGCGTCGAACGTACCGGTGCGTGTCGGAGTCAGCCACATGTAGGAGACCATCCCTGGCACAATATCCATCTTGACGCGAAACTGTGCCACGGTGTAGTTGTGCAACACATCTTTGGAGCGCAACAGCAATTTCACCGGTTTGTTGACCGGCAAATGTAGCTCCTGACTCATCACCAGTACGTCATCCTGACCATTGTCATCATCGGGATTCATGCCAAATGGATTGTCCGGACTGATCAGCCTGGCATCCACCGTGCCGAACCGCCCATCTTCGCCGGGAAAGCGATAGCTCCAGTACCACTGCTGACCAACCACTTCGACTTCGGCAGCACCTTCCGGAACGTTGACAAATTTTGCCCAGACCACTAATCCCGGCGCAAGCATCAGAGCGACACCGATCGTGGTAAACACAGTCAGCCCAATTTCGAGCTTTTTATTCTCGGGTTCGTAGTAGGCGCGCGACCCTTCTTTTTGCCGGTATTTGATTATGGCCACTGCAACAAATATGTTGAGCGCGACAAACACCAATCCGGTCACCCAGAAGGTAATTTCGATGGTGTCGTCAATCGTACCCCAGTTTGAGGCCACTTCTGTAAACCACCATGGGCTCCAGAAATGAAAAATGACCGAGCCGATGACCAATAGAACCAGAACTACTGCCAGCGCCATACCCTTTCCCCCATCCGGTCAAAAAATCACTGTGTCGTTCTTTGTCGTCTCGC
>JABDLQ010000191.1 GCA_013002925.1 Gammaproteobacteria bacterium
TCTGCAGAACCTGCAGATTGTACATCCGCACCGGAGATCAGCGTCCATCCAGCGGGTAAACTCAAATCGAATGAGTTGTTGTGGCTTGCAAGCACAGAGTCATTACGAACCCAGAACGTGTAGTCAAAGATTTCGTTAGGCTCAACCGAGCTCGGCCAGATGGCAATACCCTGAAATGTTGACGGATGATCGACTGCCGTAAACCCGTCTTCGGTGGCCAGCGCAATTTGTTCCGTGGCGCCACCGTGAGAAAACGATGTCGACCAGGCATAAGCGTTGATCACGACGTCGGTCGGGCTGGCGCCGGCGTTGATTCTCACTTGGTGAACGTTGTTGATGTTGTCAAATTCGCTGTCGACCAGAGAATTGTTGCTTTCCCGATACAGGCGGATGTTCAAATCAACCAGATTGTAATAGGTAGTCGGTGCGGCAGCGGTGTTATACGTCGCATGGCGATTCCAGACCATTGTGGCACGGTCACGCCCCTCTGCCGGGTAGGCACCTTCGTCCCGCATCGTGCCCATGTAGAGCTGGAAATCACCGGTGGTATCACGCGGCGCCAGGTTCGCGGTGAAGGTGTCGAAGCGATGGAAGTAGGCCGCGTAGGCATTCATCGCGCCCCAGCCGATCTGGTCATCCCAGCCGTCAGAATCGCTTTCAAAGTTCATGTTAGTCAGGTTCTTCTGGGCGGTGTTAATGATCAGTGATTTCAGGCGCAATTCATCCAGGATGCCGGCATCCATCAGATCGATGAGTACACCGAGCACCATAGGTGCGGCCATGCTGGTACCCGTCGCATTGACCACGTCGGCCTGGGTTTCCCAGTCGTTATTAGCTGATTGAATACTGGTACCTGGTGCTGCAAGATCGGGTTTCTTGCGCCCGCCTGCGGTCGGACCTACCGTGCTGCTGGAACGGATGATATCGTCACCACGGTCGCCGGTGTTGCGATCATTGAGATTGGCCACGGTGATGGCATTGTAAGACACGGCCGGGTCACTAAAAACGGTGTTACTGGGGCCGGAGTTGCCCGCCGAAATGGTGACCACGGTGTCGTTAATGGTGGAGACCACCGAGTCCCAGAAGCGGCCACCATCGGTGTCATCCAAAGAAGTGTCGCCGCCATAGCTCAGGTTAAAACCCTCGACGTCGTCCAAAAATGTGCCATTGGGTTGCAGGTTATTGTTATCAAACAGAGCGCGATCAACGAGGTTGAATTTATCCGACCAGTACATGCTCGCCCTGCCGGAGGAAGAGTTGAGCCAGCCGGCTTTGAGGTTGACCATTTTTTCGGCACTAAATGCCATACCCAGATGACCGGGGTAAGCCCCTGATCCATGGCTTGCAACAATGCCGGCCACATGGGTGCCATGACCCTGTAAGTCATCGCAAGTGAAGGAATCCCCAAAATTGGCATCGCCGTTGGCCGCAACCAGATACCAGGAACACCAGTTGTCGCGCCCGGCATTATTGACCAACAGAGGATTGCTGGCGTCCATGCCCGAATCAATCACTGCCGGATCCCAAATGCCGCCCGTCTGATTGTTATCCCAAAGCCCCAGCAGGCTTGCGTCGGTGGGATCGGCCATGGATGATTCATCAGCGACAGTTAAATGTCCTTCCATGAGGCTGTCCTCAACGATGCGCAAGATACCCTGTTCTCTGGCGAGGACATCAATGCCATTCATAGGCATTTTGGCGATGATCATGTTGCCGGCAATCGTGCTGAATTCCACATTGCCACCGAGTTTTGCGATCGCTTCTTTGACAGGCGCCTGGGAATCATCGATCAGCCCCCTGAGAACCCGGGTTGTCTCATTTTTCAATACCAGCGAGAGCGCTTCATGGCGTTCATGAATAGCACGCATTGCCGCCCGCTGGGCATCTGACATGTCGCGCATGCCCTGGTAATTGTCGGAGTCTTTTTCACCCCCGGTGACGCGTTGTGCCTTGAGCTCTTCCATCAGAGCCACACGGTCGCTTTCAAGTGCGTCAACGTCTTTTTGGTGAGCGCTTACGACATCGCTGAAAACCTGTTCATGCGGCAAATAATCGAGATGCACAATGACGCGCAGCTCTTCTTTGCTTTCAGGTGCGGCCCGCATTTTTGCAGAGAGCTTATCGTCGACGACGGGCAAATAGGCAAAAGGTGCCGCCGGATAGGGCGTGCCGTCTTCAGCAAATCCCGGTTTTTTATCCTTGTCACGTTCAGCTCGCATCTCGGCAGTGCGATCTACGTATTCCCCTGTGAGTTCAACGCCACGTGATTGTGTCCCGACTTGCTGCACAGGCGGAGCAAAATCCACCATGGCATCCTGGGGCATCGGACGTGCAGACGCCTGGATTGTAATCAGATAAGGTTGCACCGCAAGTAGCCAAACCATGGCCAGTGAAATGGTCTTTTTGTAAGTATTCATTATACCCCCCCTGGGTTTTTTCGATGAGTCCCGCGATAACAATGAACGTTTTCATTGATCTCACCATTCTGGCAATAACTCTTGTCGGATTCCATTGTTTAGACCGACTATTTCGTATCATTTTTTCTAAAAATATTCGTATAACTTTTCGCTTATGTTTTATGTAAGTCTTTTTCTTAGTATTCGAGCTGAAGTTTAGAATCAATCTAACATTATTGTTGTGCGTGGCAACAAATCAGCAGAAATTTCATGTACCTGCGGAGTTGCCAAATCTTATGCACTGTGCGGTATTCGCGTCCGTTGAGGTGAAGGAATAATTTGGTTTTGCCTTGTGGTGGACGTCAGCGTTGAAGCCGGGTGTAGCGAACAAACCAGCCAATGATCGTTACCTTTAAATTGTGTTCCTGCAATTCGTCAGGCGCTGATCGAAGCCCTCGATCGCAAGCGTTCACCGTCATCGATGGCCGACAGCAAGGCGCTGCGGTAATGGTGGGATTAGAAAAGTTATTGCGGATGAGCTGGGCTCAGTGATCAGGGTAACCGACCGTTCCTCTGTTCAAGAATACGCAGGCATCCAGGTCGATGATACCGGGCAATTCTCTACCTGCGTGAGAAAACGCTCATCCTGATTTCCGAGTCTATGAATCACAAAATCGCCAAGCCTGCGTCACGATGCGCAGTGTGCAGTTATTCCGTGGCCTGTATACCAATCAACACACATCCGCTAAACGTCAATGGTCGGTGTTGATTGTTTAATTAAAGATTCGTTCAAGGAATTTTCCAAGCTTTGCCCAGCTGTCTTTGTCGGCTTCCGAGTTATATTCCAGGGGCAATTCAAATCGCTTGCCTTTTTCGCTTGCCCCCGGGTCCGTGAAGCCATGTTTGGCATCCGGGTAGACCAGCAGGGTGATGTCCTGCTGTGCTGAGTCCATTTCAGATTTGAATGCCTCCAGTTGCTCTGCCGGTATAAACGGGTCAGAGCCGCCATGTGCTACAAAAATCTCGGTGGTGATGTCGCCCGGCCCGGCCGGGGACTCGGTGCCAAGGCTACCGTGAAAACTGGCTACACCCGCAAGATCGGTACCAACCCGCGCCATGTGCAAAATGACAGCGCCGCCAAAACAGTAGCCAATGGCGGCAAGTCGGGTGCCGTCTGTAGTTGCGTGTGCAGCGAGCAAGTCTTTGGCTGCATTGAATCGTGCTTCGGCAGAGTCCATGTTGCTCATGACTTCCTGCATAAATTTCATGGCGTCCTGCGGGTGATCCGCCAGCTTGCCGTCGCCGTACATGTCGACGGCCAGGGCTGTATATCCCATCTGTGCCAACTGGTGAGCGCGTTTGCGCACGTACTCGTTATGGCCCCACCATTCATGCACGACCAGGACTCCGGGTCGCGGACCCTCTTGCTGAGCATCAAAGGCCAGGTAACCCTTCAGTCGAACCCCTCCCGATTCGTATTCGATTTCTTCGCCGCGAATGTTCTTTTTTTCAGTCACGACGCTCTTGATCATTTT
>JABDLQ010000337.1 GCA_013002925.1 Gammaproteobacteria bacterium
CGTCGTGATCTATGTCGGCGGGGTGGCCGAACTGACGCGAATAAAGCAAACAGCAACGCATCTTGAGATTGGTGCAGCAGCATCACTGAGTGCGATCATGCCGATACTGTTGCACCATTATCCGGATCTGCAGGAAATGTTCACAAGGTTTGCTGCACCCCCGGTACGCAACGCAGGTACCCTGGGTGGCAACATCGCCAATGGCTCGCCAATAGGTGACTCGATGCCAGCACTTATTGCACTCGGCGCGACCGTTATTTTGCGTCAAGGTGAATCGCAGCGCCGGCTAGCTCTTGAAAATCTCTACCAAAGCTATGGTGTAAACGCGATGCAGGCCGGAGAATTTCTTGAATGTATCCACGTGCCGCTCCCGCCGCCGGCGCAGGTTTTTCGCTGTTATAAGCTGTCCAAGCGATTTGACGAAGATATTTCCGCTGTATGCATGGCACTTGCCGTGACGATTGAACACAGCAAGGTCGTCGCCATTCGTATTGGCTGTGGGGGCTTGAGTGAGATTCCCGCACGTGCGCGGGCATGCGAGCAGGTATTGCAGGGGAAACCCTGGACCGAGAAGACTATCAGGGCAGCAATGGCGGCGCTGAACAATGACTTCACACCAATTTCGGATATGCGGGCCAGCGCCACCTACAGGCGCCAGGTTATGCAGAATCTGTTGTTACGTTTTTTCATCGAAAGTACTGATCAGCAGGAAGACACCCGTGTCTACGACGTCAGGCCGTAAACCCGCCCGGAAATCGCGGCCGGGCCACGTGAAAGGTGCCATGGGCCAGGCGCTGGCACATGACAGCGCACATCTGCATGTGACCGGGGCAGCTGTGTACACGGACGACCTGCCTGAACCCAAACAGCTGCTACATGCGGCGGTCGGACTGAGCGCGCAGGCGCACGCGGAACTGCGTGCACTGGATTTGGACGCGGTATTACAGTCGCCCGGCGTTGTCGACGTGATTACTGCAAAAGATGTGCCGGGAATCAATGATTATGGCGTGGTCATCGAAGACGATCCGTTGCTGGCTACAGACCAGGTGCAGTACGCCGGCCAGGTTATTTTTGCGGTGGCTGCCCGCAGCGTGGATGAGGCACGTCGGGCCGCACGGCGCGCCAGCGTGGACTATGCAACGCTGGAGGCGTTGCTCACGGCACGGGATGCGCTGGATGCTCAATCCTTTGTGTTGCCGGATCAGACCCTGACCACAGGTGATTCCCGGAAGGCGCTCGGCAATGCGCCACAACGGTTAAGTGGTACTGTCTCCGTCGGGGGGCAGGACCAGTTTTATCTCGAAGGTCAGATTGCGATGGCCATTCCCCAGGAGGACAAGGGTTTCCTGGTATACAGCTCGACTCAGCATCCGGGCGAAGTGCAGCACGCCGTTGCCAAAGCGTTGGGCACCACAGCCAAAGATGTGGTGGTTGAATGCCGACGTATGGGGGGTGGCTTCGGGGGCAAGGAAAGTCAGCCTGCGCTGATCGCCTGTCTTGCGGCACTGCTTGCGCGCAAGACCGGCAAACCGGTGAAACTCAGACTGGATCGTGACACCGACATGCTGGTAACCGGCAAACGCCATGATTTTTTGATCGACTACGATGTCGGATTTGACGACTCGGGGCGGATACTGGGAATCGAATTTGTCCTCACGTCACGGTGCGGGATGTCGGCAGACCTGTCGGGCGCAATTAATGACCGGGCAATGTTTCATGCTGACAATGCCTATTTTCTGGAACATGCCACCATTGTTACTCATCGGTGTAAAACACATACCGTTTCCAATACCGCATTTCGGGGCTTCGGTGGTCCCCAGGGCATGTTTGCCATCGAATACGTCATCGATGACATCGCCGGTAGCCTTGGTGTGGATCCCCTGGTTGTGCGCAAGCGCAACCTTTATGGGCACAAGCGTCGTAACGTGACACCTTACGGGCAGGTCGTAAAAGACAATATTCTGCCAAAAATCATTACGCAGCTGGAACAGTCCGCTGACTATGCACAGCGTCGCGAGGCCATCCGTGACTGGAATCGCGCGCATCGTATTCTCAAGCGTGGCATCGCGCTCACGCCGGTCAAGTTCGGGATTTCCTTCACTGCAACCCATTTGAATCAGGCCGGCGCCCTGGTGCATCTTTACACCGATGGCACCGTCCATCTCAATCACGGTGGCACGGAAATGGGGCAGGGGCTCTTTGTCAAGGTCGCCCAGGTTGTCGCGAACGAGCTACAAATAGACATTGACCAGATCAGGATTACGCCTGCGGATACCAGCAAAGTGCCGAATGCGTCGGCCACCGCGGCTTCGGCCGGCACGGATCTGAATGGCATGGCCGCACGCCAGGCGGCGCGCAAGCTGAAAAAGCGTCTGATTCGTTTTGCATCCACACATTTTGATGCTCCGGCGAAGTCAATCAGGTTTGACAACAATCAGGTTATGATCGGCAGCGCATCCGTATCGTTTGCCGAGTTGGTGCACCTGGCCTACATGGCCCGCGTGTCGTTGTCAGCCACCGGTTTTTATCGCACCCCGAAAATCAAATATGATCGTGCGTCACTGTCCGGTCGGCCTTTTTATTATTTTGCCTACGGTGCGGCAGTCTCAGAAGTGGTCATTGATACGTTGACAGGCGAAATGCGGGTAACCCGCGCCGATTTGCTGCACGATTGCGGTCGCTCGATCAATCCGGCCATTGACATGGGTCAGATTGAAGGTGGCTTTATCCAGGGCGTCGGCTGGCTAACCACCGAAGAGTTGTGGTGGAACGACAAAGGCGAATTAAAAACTCATGCCCCGTCCACTTATAAGATTCCGGTATGCTCCGATGTGCCAGCGGATTTTCGGGTCCAGATGCTGGAGTCAGTAAAAAACCGGGAGCGCAGCATTTATCGGTCGAAAGCGGTGGGTGAACCGCCATTGATGCTGGCACTGTCGGTGTTTCTGGCGATCCGGGATGCCGTTGCAAGCACCTGTGAATATCGACTGAGTCCGCGCCTGAACGCGCCCGCAACCCCTGAAGCGATTTTGCACGCAGTTATCGAGCTGGCTGAGCGTGACAACAACAGCCACGCACACAGACGGGAAAGCACCTGAACATGTTGGATTGGCTCAGACAATTGCAGCAACTGCGCCGTGACACCGAACCCTGTGTGCTGGTCACCGTTAGCGGCTGCCGCGGTTCAACTCCACGCGAAACCGGGGCAAAAATGATCGTCACGCGTGACACCGTGATCGGCAGCATCGGTGGTGGCAAGCTTGAATACTCATGTGTCAGGTCCGCATGCGAATGGCTGCAAAACGGCAATGTTACCGGTCGCTCGAAAACCAGGCGCCTGGTCCTGGGTGCGAACTGTGGGCAGTGTTGCGGTGGTGTCGTCGAAATTTTGTTTGAGGAAATTACGCCCGCTCAGCAGTGGTGGATCGATGAATTGACAGCGCTGCAAACCGCCGGCATACCGGCAGCCATGGTAACGTTATGCACGCCTCGTGCCCGGGCGCGCAAATGGGTGGTTACTGCGCGTAATTGCCGTACGCAAGACAGGCATGCCGGCGATGTCGATCGGCCGGAGCTGACAGACAGCGAGGTGGACTGGACAAAGGGTTTGCCGCAACACGTGTTGGACGCTGCGCGTTGCTGTCTTGAGCCGGGCGCCGGTGCCCGGCAGTTCAGCGCTGCCTGTGATGCCGGGGAAAAGCTCACTGTGCTAATCGAGCCTGTCCGTCGGTGTGATTTTGAAATTGCGGTGTTTGGTGCCGGTCACGTGGGTTCAGCCTGTGTAACTATTTTTACCCAACTGGAAGCTACAGTGCATTGGATCGACAATCGGCCGGACCTCATGAATGGGCTGAAACGGGACGATCTGCACACAGTGGAGATCGACCCGCCAACCTCCTATGTGAATCAATTGGCTGCGGGAGTTTATTATCTCGTGATGACCCATGATCACGCGTTGGATTTAGAGCTGTGCGCCGCGATTTTGCAACGTTCAGATAGCAGTTACTGTGGTCTGATTGGTTCCGGGGCGAAACGTCGCCGGTTTTTAAAGAGACTGACCGCTGCCGGCTTGCTGCCAGAGCAGCTGGCACGACTCACCTGTCCCATCGGTATTGATCTTATCGGCGGCAAAAAACCGATGGAAATTGCTGTCGCTGTGGCCGCCGAACTTCTGAACCTGAGGGAAACGTCTGCACGGCGTGATCACCTGACGCCTGTTGGTGCCTTGGCGGCACAGGCCACTGCACACACGAAGTCTCTTTGATGAGAGAGCTGACATCATGAAGCTGGCGACGATGACTGCACACCGCGGACGAATTTTGCATTGCCTGCGCGACCCGGGGGAGGCGGGTGATCTCGACGCAATCGACTATTTTGACGATGGCGTGTTGCTCGTTGATGACGGTCACATAGCAGCTGCTGGTCCTTCGGCTTCCCTGTTGCCAGGCTTGTCAGAGTCGGTAAAAATTATTGATCACGAGGGGGCACTCCTGGTACCCGGCTTTATCGACTGCCACGTGCACTATCCGCAAGTCGATGTCATCGCCTCCTACGGACATCAGTTGCTGGACTGGCTGAACAATTATACCTATACGGAGGAGGCACGCTTTGCCAAGGAGGCGGTTGCGCAGTCTGCCGCCGGGTTTTTTCTTGACCAGTTGCTTTGCAATGGCACAACGACGGCCATGGTATTTGCCACGGTGCACCCCCATTCGGTCGATGCGATTTTCACCGCCGCACGACAAAAAAATATGCGGCTCGCGGCTGGCAAGGTGATGATGGACAGAAATTGTCCTGTGGAGCTTCAGGATACGCCACAGTCAGCTTACGTGGAGAGCCGCGAATTGCTACAGCGCTGGCATGGGCAGGATCGTTTGCATTACGCGATCACACCACGATTTGCACCGACCAGCAGTGATGCTCAACTTTCCCTTGCCGGTCACCTTGCAGCCGAATTTCCAGATGTACATGTACATACCCATCTTGCAGAAAATCGCGATGAAGTAGCGTGGGTCGCGAAACTGTTTCCAGACTCCCGCAGTTACGTTGATGTCTATAAACGCGCAGGGCTGGTGCGTGAGCGGGCGGTGTTTGCCCACGGTTTGTACCTCGATGACCAGGATTGCGTCGAACTGGCGTCCGCGGGAAGTTCGATTGCTTTTTGCCCCGGCTCAAATCTTTTTCTGGGGAGTGGCTTGTTTGATCTGGACCGTGCGCGTGAAAGTCGCATTCGTGTAGGTCTTGGCACAGACATTGGTGGCGGTACCAGCTTCAGTCTGTTGCGGACCATGAGCGAGGCGTATAAAGCGTTGCATTTAAATGAACAGTCGCTGCCTGCCGTGCGGGGATTGTTTCTGGCCACGTTGGGAGCTGCACAGGCCTTGCATATGGAAAATTCCATCGGCAATTTTGACATCGGCAAAGAGGCGGATTTTCTGGTTCTGGATGGCGCACCGACTGCATTACTTGAGCGACGCATTGGGCGGACGCAATCTATTTCTGAAGAGCTTTTTGCACAAATGATTCTGGGAGACGATCGCAGTATCGCAAAAACATACCTCATGGGGGCACTTGCATACAGCAAGGAACCGGTCCCGCCTTAGCTCATTAGGTTTTCATACGGTGGCATTGGCACGCAGGGCTGCTAAACTGTGCGCTGGCACTGAACACTGACGGAATTACGATGGAGATCACTGAGTTTATCCAAAAAATCCCAAAGGCGGAATTGCATTTGCATATCGAGGGCACACTCGAGCCGGAAATGATCATGGGGCTGGCGCAAAAAAACGACGTCGAAATTCCTTACGCCAGCATTGAAGAGATTCGCGGAGCTTATGACTTTTCAGATTTGCAGTCGTTTCTTGATTTATATCACCTGGGCACGCAGGTATTAAGAACCGAGCAAGACTTTTATGACATGACCTGGGCATACCTTGAGCGCGCTGCCCAGGACAATGTACGGCATGTTGAGATTTTCACCGACACACAGACCCATACGGAACGCGGTATTGACTTCGCCACCGTGGTTAACGGTGTCGACCGGGCGTTGCGTGATGGTGAGACGCAGCTGGGAATTACCTATCGGCAGATTTTGTGTTTTCTTCGGCATCTGAGCGCCCGTGAGGCCATGGATACCCTGGAACAGGCGTTACAGTTCAAGGACAAGATTTATGCCGTTGGACTGGCGTCTTCCGAAGTCGGACACCCCCCATCAAAATTTACCGATGTGTTTGATCGCGCAAGGGACGCTGGATTTTCGATTGTGGCACATGCAGGAGAAGAGGGACCGCCTGAATACATTTGGGAGGCACTGGATTTACTCAAGGTCGATCGTATTGATC
>JABDLQ010000339.1 GCA_013002925.1 Gammaproteobacteria bacterium
GCCTGTTGTCGTAACAGCACATTGGCCAGTAGTGACGTGGCTTTGATGTTGCATCTGGCCCAACGGGTATCTTCGAGCAGCACGGTGCGCACACCCCTGGTGCTGACATCATCGGCGCGCGGGATCAGCGTTTGCGCCATCGCAAAAATGCCGGGCTCCATCTGCGTACGGACAGCATGATCACGATAGCTGGCAACGCCACGGGAGACCTGCAGGTAAACCGCCATGTCACCGCCACCATTGGCATCGATCACGCGGGTAAAAATGCGCAGCCAGTCTGCATCCGAGTTCGTGCTGCTGATGCCCGTAGCGCGCAGTCCCTGCGCCAACCGTTCCAGATGCCGTTCCGGGCGAAACAATCGTCCGGCATACACCGGTATCACTTCATACAGGGCATCGCCAAACAAATAGCCGCGATCCAGAACGGGTATATGCGCCTGTTCAATGGGCAGTATTGCGCCATTAAGGTAGACCTGTGGCAACACGCGTGGCGTTGTGCTCACTATTCAAACCACAACAAAACGGCATCGCTCATGCGCTGAAAAAAGCCTCCCTCACCGACAGATTCGAGCGCCACCACTTGCGGATTGGCAATCACCTGCTCCATCAGGTTGACAGTGACACTGCCCACCGGGCTGCCCGCAGCCACCGGGGCGGTCAACGGTTGCTGCAAATCCATGGTTGCGTTGAGATGGCTGTATTGACCCTTGGGAATGGTTACGAACAAATCTTCCAACAGGCCAATACGGATTGCATCGGCATCGGCTTTCCAGATTCTCGGCGTCGCGACGGCTTCTCCTGCGCTATACAGCCGGTGTGTTTCATAAAAGTTAAACGCATAGTTCAGTAAGGCCTGACTGGCGTCGGCACGCACCCGTTTCGACGGAGTCCCCATCACGACCGACACCAGTCTCATCTGACCGCGCAGGGCGGATGCCACCAGGCAATAGCCTGCCTCATCAGTGCGACCGGTTTTCATCCCATCGACAGAGTCATCGATGGCCAAAAGTGTATTGCGATTGTATTGCGGAATATTGTTGTAGGTGTATTCACGCTGGCTGTACCAGCGATAATATTCCGGAAACTCACGAATAATGGCGTTGGACACTTTGGCAATATCAGCCGCCGTGCTGAAGTGTCCCTCGGCCGGTAACCCCGTGCTGTTGGCAAACTGCGTGTCTGTCATACCCAGTTCACTGGCAAAGTAATTCATCAGGTTGACAAACACTTCTTCGGTGCCACCAATATGTTCGGCAATGGCGATACTTGCGTCATTGCCGCTTTGCACGATCATGCCCTGAATCAGATCTTCGAGTTTCACCTTTGAATTGATCTCGACGAACATGCGGGAGCCTTCGGCTTTGTACGCACGTTGGCTGATCGAAACCTTGTCGGCCAGGGTGATCGAGCCCTCACGAAGTTTTTTGAACGTGGCGTAGGCGGTCATCAGTTTGGTGATGCTCGCCGGTGGCAGCCGTTCGGAGGCGTTTTTCTGCGCGATAATTTTACCGCTGAAATGGTCCTGTACGAGATAGCTGGTGGCGTTGATCGTCGGTGCGGCCGGAATCGGCGTTTGTGCAACACTGGCGGCGCAAACAATCAGGGCGCACGCCGTGGCGCAAAGGCGTGTAACGAAGGTAGGCATGGTCAACATTATTCTCACTGCATGAAAGGCTAAGGGTTTGTTTAGTGACTGACAAGTCGTGCGGTTGCAAGCCCCATGGCTGCCAGCTTGTCGAGCAGGAGCTGGTGATCGGCACTGACGGACAACGGCCCGATCATGACTCTCTGTAATGGGCGCTCATTGAGCAGCATCTCCTGAATGATGACACTGTCGAACCCTGACAGTTCAAGCTGACCTGCCAGTTCCCTGGCGTTCGCCGGGTCGGCAAACGCACCGACCTGGATAAATGAGCTTGCGGCAGGTACTGCCGGCGCGGGCGAGGCGCCCGGTAGCGTGGCAGGCGTCACCGCGACGTCATCAGCTGGCCGGTCGACCGCGGTTACCTGCACGGGCACGGTTCCTGGTCCAATCATATCAAGTGCCATCGCAGCACCATAGGACATATCGATGAGCCGATCACCGATAAACGGTCCACGGTCATTGATGCGAACGGTAACAGATCGCTGGTTTTCGAGGTTGGTGACTTCGACAACGGTGTGCAACGGCAGACTTTTATGCGCGGCGGTCAGCTGGTGCATATCATAAATTTCGCCACTGGCGGTTGGACGTCCGTTGAAATTGGGTCCGTACCAGGAAGCCGTTCCTGTCGCATGGTAGCCGTCACCGTTGTTCATGACGTAATAGCGCTTGCCAAACACGACATAGGAACGTTTGTAGCCGGGCGGCAGATAATCCGGGGGCGCCGCCGTGCTGGTGCCTGCCGGGCGCCAGCTGGTGCAAGCCGGGACGAGCATCATCAGGCTGACCAGCAGGCCCGCCAGCACCGCGTTGCGCCGAGTGCTGTCAGCGGTCATCATCCACGAGCTCTTTGATGGCTTCGGCAAGTTGTACTACCGCCATGGCGTACATCTTGCTGCGGTTATAGCGGGTTATAACGTAAAAATTCTGGTAGCCCACCCAGGATTCCAGCGCATCCTCCCCATCCAGCGTCACGATCATGGAAAGCGCGTCATCGTCGGCAATGCTGTCAAAACGAATGCCCTGGCTGCGCAAAAAACCGACGCGATAAACCGGCAGAATTTTATCCAGCGCCAGGCGCTGGGCAACTCGTGCGTCCATGCTGGCACGCGATACGACAGGGCCGTTGGGTTGCCAGCCATGCCCGATAAAATAATGTGCAACACTGGCAAAAATATCCTGCCAGTTGGTAAACAGATCACGCTTACCGTCCGCGTCACCGTCGGTTGAATAGTTACGGTAGCTGCTGGGAATAAACTGGGGGGCGCCCATGGCGCCGGCATACGAACCGGTAGCGCCAAGCAGATCAACATCCTCTTCGGCTGCCAGTAGAAAAAACTCCCCCAGTTCCTGAGTAAAAAAAGTACTGCGGGGCGGGTAGTCAAAAGCAAGCGTGGCCAGCGCGTCGATCACGCGGTAACTCCCGGTTAACTTGCCGTAGTGTGTTTCGACCCCCAGTATGGCCACGATAATTTCAGCCGGTACGCCGTATTTTTGTGCAACGCGTTCGATATCGGCAGCGTGAGTTTGCCAGAACTTGACTCCGGCATTGATCCGCTGCGGATTGATAAAAATCTTGCGGTATTCGTACCAGGGTTTGCTCTTTTCCGCCGGTCGCCGCATGGCTTTTAAAATGGACTCTTTGGAAGTCGCCTGTGCGAGGGTGGTCGTGAGCTGGCCGCGCTCCAGCTGGTGTTCGTCGACCATTTTGTCGATAAACGCGCGGACATTGTCACGTTGGGTGTCTAAAGCCTCGGCTGCGATCAGCAGGGGGCAGGCGAGATGCAGCAGCACGGCAGCGGTAATTGCGCGTGTCAGAGTAAAACCTGTATTCATTTATTGCGCCATAAATTTGCGATGGGAGTGAATCGACATAAGGATACCGAAACCGGCCATGAGGGTCACCATCGATGTGCCGCCGTAGCTGACCAGCGGCAGCGGCACGCCCACGACGGGCAACAGGCCAGTGACCATGCCGGTATTGACAAAGACATAAAGAAAAAACGTCAGGCTGATGCTGCCGGCGAGCAGACGTGAATAGGTATCCTGCGCCTGGGTGGCAATATACAGCCCGCGCGCCATGACTAACAGATAGAGAACCAGCAGTGTCAGCAGGCCAAGCAGCCCAAACTCCTCGCCGATTACAGCGAAAATAAAGTCGGTGGAGCGCTCCGGCAAAAATTCGAGTTGCGCCTGGGTACCGTTTTGCCAGCCTTTGCCAAAAATCCCGCCCGAACCGATCGCGATCTTGCTCTGGATGATGTGATAGCCGGCGCCCAGCGGGTCTGACTCGGGGTTGATGAAGGTCAACACGCGCTGGCGCTGAAAATTATGCATGAAAAAATGCCAGTAAAGCGGTGCAATGCCGGCAAACAACAGGTTGAGAATCACGATCAGGCCCACACTGAGTCCCGCCAGGTAAATGACGAAAACGCCTGAGCTTGCGATCAGCAGCGAGGTACCCAGATCCGGCTGGCGCAGGATCAGGGTGGTGGGTATAACGATCAACAGCAGTCCCATCGCCAGCATGCGCAAGTCGGGTGGCAGCGGGCGATTGTGGTAATACCACGCAAGCATCATCGGCACCGCCAGTTTCATGATTTCTGACGGTTGAAAGGTGAACAGTCCAACATCCAGCCAGCGTTGCGCACCTTTACCTGATTCCCCTGTGAATTCGACCAGCACCAATAACACAACGCCGCCCGCAAACATCCACGGGGACCACAGCCGCAGCAGATTCGGTGACAGTTGCGCAATGATGAGTGCGGCACAAAACGCCACGAACATTCGGACCAGCTGCCGGTTGACGCGCGCCATGCTTTGACCGTCGGCGCTGTACAATATGAACAGGCCCAGCCCGCAAATCAGCAGCAGCAGCAACAACAATGGCCCATCCACATGCAACCGCATGAGCATTCTGCCCATCAGATTCAACGGTTTGCGTTGATGTCCTGAGTCAAGTTCCATCGTCAGGCCTGAACTGGTCGAGCAAATAGGCATCCATCACGCGCCGCGCAATTGGTGCGGCAGTACCGCTGCCACTGCCACCGTTCTCCACGAGCACGACAACGGCTATGCGAGGTTTGGCAGCTGGTGCGAACGCCACAAACCATGCGTGATCGCGCTGCGTCTCTTTCAGATCCAGGTCGTCATAAGTTTCGTCCTGTCCCACGGTAAAGACTTGCGCGGTACCGGTCTTGCCGGCAATGCGGTATTCGCTGTTCAGCCCGACGGCTCGCGCCGTACCGCGTTGCCCATGAACTACACCAATCATGGCATCAATAATATGTTGCCAGTCGCCCGGTACACCGATGTTGATGACCATTTGCGGCTCCACAGCGCGCTGTTCGATCTCACCACTGGTGCGGTCGCGAACAGCATCAACAAGGCGTGGTCTGAAGCGACGTCCGTGAGTGGCGATCGCGGCTGTGGCGTAGGCCAGTTGCAATGGGGTCGTCAGGGTTGAGCCCTGACCGATGCCGGTGATGACAGTCTCGCCAGGAAACCACACCCGCTCGGCAGGCGTTTTGAAGCGCTTTTTCTTCCATTCACGCGAGGGCATCAGGCCACTGCGTTCACCGCGTATATCAATGTTTGTGCGGCTGCCAAAACCAAACAGCTTCATGATCAGCTGGATGCGATCGATCCCGAGTTCCAGGGCCAGCTGATAAAAATAGACGTCGCACGATTGCTCGATCGCATCGACAAGATTCATCTCGCCGTGCCCTTCAATTTTCCAGTCGCGGTAGCGGTGGTCGTTGCCGGGAATCGAGTAATAGCCCTGGCAGTAACTTTTTTCCCAGGGGTTGAGAGTGTGGTAGTGCAACGCCGCCAGCCCCAAAATGGGTTTGATCGTCGAGCCAGGCGGGTATTGGCCGCTCAGCGCGCGATTAAGAAACGGCGTCGACGGATCGTCGCGCAGCCGGGCGTACTCACGGGAGCTGAGGCCGCGGGCAAAGGCATTGGGGTCATAGCCTGGTGTGCTTGCCAGGGCCAGCACCTCGCCATTAAAAGGGTCGAGCGCTACGACGGACCCACGGCGCCCATCCAGCGCTTCCTCCGCCGCCCGCTGGGTAGGCACGTCCAGGGTCAGATACAAATCTTTGCCCGGGATCGGCGGGCTGCGTTTGAGAATCTGTAATGATCGGCCCTGGGCATTGACAACCACATGCTGGTAGCCGACCTTGCCGTGCAGTTCATCTTCATACGCACGCTCCACGCCGGTTTTACCGATATGGGTGGTGCCCGCATACTCGGTGTTATCGATGCGTTCGAGATCCGCCAGTGACAGATTGCCAACATAGCCGATCGCGTGCACGGCAAGCTGCCCCAGCGGATAATGGCGTGCCGGTCGTGCCCGAAAATCCACCCCGGGAAAGTTTTGTCGCTGCACGGCGAATCGTGCAAGCTCTTCTTCAGTGAGCCGAAATTTCAGAGGTACCGGGTTAAAACGCCGTGCATTTTTTTTCAGATTGGCGCGAAACCGGCTTTCATCCTCATCATCCAGCAAGTCAAGATCCCGCAGACGCTGCAGCGTTGTGTCGAGATGTTCAACCTGCTCGGGAATCAATTCCAGCTGATACGCCGTGATATTTTCCGCCAGTAAAATACCGTTACGATCAAAGATCAGTCCCCGGGTGGGTGGTACCGGTTCGATGCGTACGCGGTTACCCTGGGACAGGGACTGATAGTGCTGGTGGTCGACGACCTGCAGGACCACCAGGCGCGTAAAGACCGTGGTGGCAAGCAGTAGTGCAATGACGGCCGCGGTGATGGCACGCACCGAGAACATTTGTAGTTCCCTGCCCGTATCTTTTATTGGATCGCGGCCACTCATGATGTGATGCTAGCTCTTTAAAAGTTGTGCTAGGCAGAGCGCCGGGCAAAGCTGTTCAGCAACACCACCCACGCCGGCCAGATTGCAACGCTGGCAAACAGCTGGGCAAGATGGCTCCAGCCAGGGTTTTTGATTTGCTGGCTCAGCCCGTCGGACCAGAACAACAAAAAGTGATAAATAAATAAGAGCAAAAACAGCGCGACGAGTTCCTGCCAGACCGTAAAAACCCGAATCCGCAAATGAAATTTCAGTGTGATATACGCAAACACAGTCAGGGCTAGCGCGTGTTGACCCAGCAAACTGCCATGCAGGGAGTCAAGCAACAGGCCACAAAAAAACGCGATCCCGACACCAATCCAGTTGGGTACGCTGACCAGCCAGAAAAAAACGGTAAGGGCAACCAGGTCAGGTCGGTAGGGCTGAAGCAGTTCCGGCAAGGGTACGATGGTAAAGGCATACGCAAGAAAAAAGCTGGCAGCAATCGCCCCAAAAGTGCGTCTGCGGGTCAAAATCAATTCGGCGCGCCGCCAACCGTGGCGGAATAACTGCCAGCCTCCTGCTCGGTGGTGTTGTCCATTTTATTGCGCGCGAGTTGTTCGCCGGACCATACCAGCAACACTTCACGGTTTTGATTGAGCGCCGCAGACGGGATTGCCTCGATTGCTGCAAAAGGCTGATGTGGATCCCGGCTAATCGATTTGATCACGGCGACCGGGTAACCGCGTGGGAAAGTCCCACCCATACCGGAGGTCACCAGCAGATCACCTTCTTCGATGTCTGCATTTGTTGGTAAAAACGGCAGGCTGATCACGGTTGTATCGCCGGTTCCAACGACAATGGTGCGCAAGCCATTGCGATTGACTTCAACCGGCACTGCGTGATCCGGATCACTGATTAAAATAGCTTCTGAGTTCAGGGGGCCGGTGCGTGTGATCTGACCGACAACACCATCGGCGTCCAGCAACGCCTGGCCGGCAAACGCGCCGTGACGCAGACCTTTGTCCAACGCGATTCTGTGCCGTAGCGGATCGAGATCGACCGACAGTATTTCGGTGATCAACACGCGGTCAGCAACTTTGGCCGTTGAATCCATCAGTGAACGCAGTCGTGCGTTCTCTGCTTCCAATGCCGCAAACTGTTGCAGGCGCACGCGGTTAAGCAATTGCGCGTCACGCAGTTCTTCGTTCTCGGTTCTTAATGCCTGGCGATCACGGCCAGCTTCCATGAGCCATGCCGATGCCGCAAATGGAAAATCAACGGCGACACGAATAGGTTGCACTGCCACTGATAAAACCTGGCGGGCGGCGTCCAGATGATTTTCGCGATAATCGAGTACCATGATGGCGATCGAAAGAATCACGAATAGCATCAGGCGTGCCCCGGCTGATGGCCCCCGCAGGAAGAGGGGCTTGCTTCGCGGTTGTCGGACTACGATCACTAGGCAGTCTACTCACTCGATTATTGACCGGACAGTGTTTCCGGAATGATGTCGTCGACGCGAACTCTGGATATCCTTTTCGCCTCGCTATCTTTATTAATAGTATTCCGTAAGCTCTTATTCTGCCGTGATTTGCGTCTCACGGCAATGCGGATGATCCCTTACGTCTTTTATTTTAGAATCAGTCTAAACCAAACATGGACGGCCCATGTTCATCCATCAGTTCGAGAACCCGGCCACCCCCGCGCGCGACACAGGTCAGCGGGTCATCCGCTACGACCACGGGCAGCCCTGTTTCCTCCATCAGCAG